>NZ_JAQVHI010000005.1:0-56975 GCF_028696275.1 Lascolabacillus sp. | reverse complement strand
GGAAGATGGTGTCAAAGGATTGGATGTAGCCCATAACATGATACCTGATATAATTATCTCTGATATAGTTATGCCTAATAAAGATGGATTATCCCTATGCAAGGATATTAGAGATTCAGCACTTCTCTGCTAAACAGGAAATTGACTGCAATTGCAGGTTACTCTCCATCAAATTTTATAAGCAGATTACGTATCGAGTACGCAAAATCCTAACACTTTTTTTCTGTAAATATTACATTTGATCGTCACATATTAACATCAACATTTTAAAAATTACAGGTATGAAAGTGTCAAAATTATTCAGCTTTATAGTAATTTCATGTGCTTTTTTGGCAATAACTAGTTGTGAAGATGAGGAAGGACCTTTAGGTCCCGGTGAAGTGATAGGTCAGCCTCAAGATATAGACCTGGATGAAATTAAAGATTTCCTGAAGGATAACAATCTAAATAAAGAAGATGCTTTATCAAAGAACCCTGAAAAGATTAGATCAACCGTTAGCCTGTCTGAAGATGGAGCCCTTGTTTTTAATTATGGTGAAATGATTTTAGTTGGAATTCAGGAGTTGGTTATGCCTGATATATCCAAGGAGACTATCGACAACAGTATTTTATTAGCATATTACAACCCAACAGATGAAGAAGAAACAGCCTGGCATCAAATGCCAGGCATAAGTTCTTCCGGATTGTTTAAAATCATAACATACTTCTATCAAAGAGGTTCTGATTACTCATTTATAATTAAAACTATTTCAGCTTCAGGAGTATCCTCACAAGCGGGAATTGCTGTAAGAGGGGTGAAAATATTAGTTACTCCCAAGGATTATAATAGTATTAACTTACTTGTCTGAAGCATACCATTTTTTTACAAAACCAGTTAATCGATAAACTAATTAACCTGATTCAAAATCTCAACAGTATCCTTTGCAATGGTAAGTTCCTCGTCAGTTGGAATTATCAATACTTTCACCTTTGAAGTGGGTTTACTTATAACTACTTCTTTAGCTCTAACCGAATCATTTAACTCTTCATCTAGTTCGATTCCCATATATTCCATGTTCTCACAAACAGCCTTACGTGCACTTGCCTGGTTTTCTCCAACTCCACCTGTAAATACAAGAATATCAACACCACCAAGGGCTGCTGCATAAGAACCAACATATTTCTTAATCCTGTAGCAGTAGGTTTTTAAAGCCATTATAGCTCTTTTGTTACCACCTTCAATTGCCTCTTCTATCTCTCTCATATCAGATGATACACCTGAGATACCCAGCATACCGGAAAACTTATTTAAAAGGGTTGATATCCCTTTAGTTCCCATATTCTCTTTTTCCATAATGTAAGAGATAACGCCCGGGTCAATATCACCGGAGCGAGTACCCATGATCAGGCCTTCCACAGGAGTCATTCCCATACTGGTATCAATTGATTTACCATTCTTGATTGCTGTAACAGAACCACCATTACCTATATGAGCAGTTATTATTCTTTGATCCTCATACGGTACACCTAAGAACTCACATGCGCGACGGGAAACATAGCGGTGACTAGTACCATGAAATCCATAACGCCTGATTCCATATTTTTCATAAAGAGAATAGGGTAAACCATACATATATGCATAGACAGGCATAGTTTGATGAAAAGCAGTGTCAAAAACACCCACCTGTGGTGTGCCCGGCAGAAGCTCCTGAATGGCATATATACCTTTAAGATTAGGTGGATTGTGCAGAGGTGCAAGCTCAATACACTCATTGAGCATATCAATAACCTCATCTGTAATAAGTACACTTGAGTTGAAGCGTTCACCTCCATGGACCACTCTGTGACCCACAGCTTTAATCTCATCGATTGTTTTTATGCAGCCATATTTCTCACTTAACAGTACTCCCAGAATATATTCTATTCCTGCACGATGTTCAAGAATTTCTCCTTCGAGCATAACTTTTTGTCCATCAGGCAGTGTCAGCTTCAGGAAAGAACCTTTCATACCAATCTTTTCTATACCGCCCTGAGCTATCACTTCCTTACTCTCCATTTCGAAAAGTTTATACTTTATGGAAGAACTGCCGCAATTTAAAACCAATATCTTCATTTTAGTCTTTGTTTTTCTTTTAACCTTTCTCTTTTTTTCTGAATTCAGTTAGTTTATCACCGCCTTGTTTACCGAAACAGGGTTCCCATTTTCATCGTAGATATAAAATCCCTTACCGGTACGTATACCCAATTGGTTGGATCTGTACAGTTTCCATAAAATCGGATTGGGCTTATAGTGTTTCTCACCAAATTCGTTGAACATCGCTTCCATAAGAGTAACAAGTCGTTCTATCCCTATTATATCAGCCATTCTGAATACACCGTAGCGCTGACCATATATTATCGTATAAGTCTCCTCAATATCTTCCAGTGAGCAAACTCTCTCCAGTAGAATCTGACAGGCCTCATTCAGCATGTTAACCATTATACGCATACTCACGTTTCCGTTGCTCTCGTTTATACGATGCGGCTTATAGTTAATCAGCTTAGCAAAAACCTCCATTTTGCTGTAAACCTCCTCTGAAGTATACATACCGCTCACAATCTCAAGTATACGTGCATCAGGATGAGCAACCGGGAAATAAAGACTCACACATCTATCCTTGTGAACCAGTTCCGAAGCAAGTTCACTGATAATCACTACTGATCCGTTTGTGGCAATTATAGCATCTGTATCCAGGATCTCTTCCAGTCTTTTAAATATGCTTTTTCTCAAAGGAGTACTTCTACGCCCACCTTCAGTAAATCTTGTACATTCAATTACCATATCGCAACCGGCAAAATCCTCATATTGCAGAGTAGGAGTAATGCGGTTCATAATGATTCTTTTTTCTGCCTGAGTAAGACCCCAGTTCTTGATCTTGTGATCCATTACCTTCTCAATCTCCTTAATCACAACATCAATCCTCTCCTGAGATTCTTCAAGAAATACTACCTCCATTCCTGCTGTTGCAGTCATATTGATAATATTTCTTCCCTCTTTACCGGCACCTACAACTCCAATTCTTGAGAACAATGGCTTTTTCTTACTATCAGATGTTATGGTAAGTCCATACTTCTCAATTGGTTCTATAATCATTTCACTCATAAGAATGTGGCTATTTATCTATTTGTTTTTATTTAATTCTTTTTTAGTCCGATTGCCTGGTTTGCTGTAATTGCTACCATGTTATAAATATCTTCGACAGAGCAACCTCTTGATAAGTCGTTTACCGGTGCAGCCATACCCTGCAATACAGGACCAACTGCCTGTGCATTGCCAAGTCTCTGAACCAGCTTATAACCTATATTTCCCGATTCTAGTGAGGGGAAAACTAATACATTAGCTTTCCCTGCTATAAGGCTGCCCGGAGCTTTGCTTGAACCAACTGATGGCACCAATGCTGCATCTGCCTGCAACTCACCATCTATAAGCAGGTTGCTATCCATCTTTTTAGCCAGGTCTGTTGCCTCTCTCACCTTGTCCACCATCTCATGATCAGCACTTCCTTTAGTAGAGAAACTAAGCATTGCTATTCTAGGCTCTACATTAACAAGGCTCTGCATGGTTTTAGCCGATGAAACAGCAATTGATGCAAGCTCCTCTGCATTCGGGTTTGGCATCACGGCACAATCAGCGAACAACAAAATACCGTTCTCTCCATATTGAGGTGTCTGTGTAAACATTATGAAAGCACCAGATACAACCTTCACACCCGGTAAAGTTTTTATAATCTGTAGTGCCGGCCGCAACACATCACCAGTGGTATTCTGAGCGCCTGCTATCTCGCCATCTGCATCACCATTTTTAATCATCAGGCATGCCAGGTATAGAGGATCTTCCACAAGGGACGATGCTTTTTCAAAAGTCATCCCTTTATTCTTTCTTATCTCAACAAGAAGATCTGTATATTCTTTTTTCTTTGTGTGTTCTTTTGGATTTACTATCGTTGCTTTATCGATATTATTCAATCCCATTTTTTTTGCTGATTCCTTGATTGATTGTTCATCACCAAGCAGTATGATGTCTGCAATGCCGTTTGACAATATTAAATCAGCAGCACGAAGAGTTCTTTCTTCTGTCCCCTCCGGCAATACTATTCGCTGTTTATCAGCTTTAGCTCTCTCTATAATACTTTCGAGTAAGTTCATTATTTTATATTTGTTTTGGTTTTTCAATCAAGATAATCAGGATACTATATAATTAATTATAAAGTATAAACCGCAAAAGTACAAAAAAATGAGCTAAATAAATAGTAAATCTCAATGTAAAAGGAAAGCATCACTCTCTTATCAGCTTGTTCCTGTCAATAATTGTCACTTTACGACCATCAAGCTTGATTATTCCATCATCCTCCATTTCTTTCAGAGAGCGGGCAAGTGACTGCCTCTGCACACCAAAAAACTCTGCAAGTTGAGTGCGGGACCGTTTAAGTGTAAATGTACCGGACTCAGCAGTGGTCTTTTCCAGAAAGAATGTTGCCAGTTTCTTCCTCAGACTCTTCAGTGAAATCATCTGCAGTTTACTTGTAAGATAGAGAGTTAAATCTGCATTCATTGTAAGAAAATTGGTAAGCATCTGTTTATTGTTTGACATCTCTTCAAGCCATGCCTCTTTCGAAATCTTCAGAAAAATGCATGGCTCCACTGCAATCACATCGAATGGATAAATATTTCTCTCACCATATATAAAAGAGGGGGCCAAAGGTATAACAGCCTCCATTATATCTATATCCAGAATATTTCCCTCCATGGTAATCATCTCCGTTCTCACGCTTCCCATTACAAGAAGCATAACAGAACTAATCGGATCACCCTGCATAACAATAGTCTCCCCTTTTTTAAACGTCAGCACCTCCTTTACATTTCTATCGAGAAAACGGTCATGTTCAGTCTGACTCATATTCCTGAATAACGGACAGTAAGTTAAAGATTGTCCCGAATGGTCCTGTTTATGCTCATCATGTTGATGAGAATGACCTGCAAATTCACCCTTAATGATATTATGCTCCCTAAGCAGGCGTGCTAAATGATCGTGTGAAAGCCCTTTTTGATTTTCCATTATCTTTTTGAATATGTTGATAGTAAGAATGTAAAGATGATTTTTCTTACCTTGTTGCTAAATAATGTTAAGAACTCAGGAGTGTCGCCCTGGTGACAATTATCGGGTATTACAGAGCATATCTTTGCAATACATAATAAGAAAGTAAAAAAATAATTTCGGTTTTGGCGACAAATAAAACAGAAGCTTCTAGAAAAAGTTTCCAATATCGAACTTAACATGAATAAAACGAAATTAGTAAAAACATTTAAGCATAGCAACTCTTTAAAAAACAGAATTATGAAAACAGGTAATTTCTCATTTAAAATGAATTGGACAAAGCAGATACTCACACTATCTCTTTTCGCATTATTTACAATAATAAGTACACAAACAGCTTCAGCCCATTGTGACTCATTTGACGGACCTGCACTTAAAGATGCAGCAAAAGCTCTGGAAACCAACAATGTTGATCTGATCCTAAAGTGGATCGATGCTGATATGGAGGCTGAGGTTGTACCTCTGTTTCACAAAACATACAGCCTGAGAAATGGTGATAAGGAGATATATGAAATTGTGAAAAAGCACTTCTTCGAAACATTTGTACGTCTGCATCGCGAAATGGAAGGAGCAAGTTTTACAGGCTTAAAACCTGCAGGATCGGTCGCACCAATCACAATGATGAGTGATAAAGCTCTTGAAACGGGCGATTTTGAAAGCTTGCTTAAAGCACTTAACAACCATATAAATGGAGTACTACAGGAGAAATTCGACAAGACAGAGGCTTTATTCAAAGTGAAAGACAATTCAGTAGAGGAGGGGCGTGAATATGTTGCAGCATATGTAGACTACACCCATAGTATTGAGGCTGTACATGACATATTATTAGGTGGAGGTGGCCACAGTCACTAAAATCAAATCAGGTAAAATCAAATCTTCATGAACAAAAGAAACGGTGATCATAAGCATTTCAGTCTTAAATCACCGTTTTATTATACCTAAATTAGCCTTACCTTTCTCTTTTGCAACTGAGCTTTATAAGAGCGATATAAGAGCAAGGTAAGTCCAAAATAAGAAAAATGTACCAGCTTTTACTTAATTACTTCTGAAGCCAGACTCATTTTTTGTCTGATCTCAGGTGTACATAGATTACCTATACTACCCTCATGAGTATGGTTAACCTTTTTCTCTGCTGTAAAAGTACCTTCCTGAACTTTCTTGCCAACTATCTGATATGCTTCACGAAAAGGTATTCCCTGTAGGACAAGATTGTTTACCTCTTCCACTGTAAAAAGGTAGTTGTATTTTGGATCTGAAAGTATATCATTATTTACGCTTATGTGCTGAAGCATAAAGTGAGACATTCCTAAGATCGAGTGGAGAGTTTCAATTGCAGGAAACAGCACCTCTTTTAACAGTTGATAATCACGATGATATCCATGAGTCATATTTGTTGTCATCATCGTTATCTCATTTGGGAGGCTTTGTAATCGGTTGCTATAAGCTCTTATCAGCTCCCATACATCAGGATTTTTTTTGTGTGGCATAATGCTTGATCCGGTAGTGAGCTCTTTAGGATAAGAGATGAATCCGTAGTTACCAGACAGATACATACAGTTATCTGCAGCCAGTTTGTTTAGTGTTGAAGCTATATTTGCCATTCCCTGAGCCAGTACACGTTCTGTTTTTCCTCTGCCCATTTGTGCTGCAATTACGTTGTAGCTCAT
This sequence comes from Lascolabacillus sp., assembly GCF_028696275.1. Lineage (NCBI taxonomy): Bacteria > Pseudomonadati > Bacteroidota > Bacteroidia > Bacteroidales > Porphyromonadaceae > Lascolabacillus > Lascolabacillus sp. Next base: position 50,195 of record NZ_JAQVHI010000005.1, on the reverse strand, counting down.
CGTACCAAAACCAAGTTCTTTGGTAGTCATCTCTCTGTCAAGAGGGAAAGAGCTGCCGTAACCTGCTGCAGAACCAAGTGGGTTCTGATCAGCCACTCTCCATGCTGCAGCTAATGAGTGCATATCATCAACCAGTGATTCTGCATAAGCACCAAACCATAACCCAAATGAGGATGGCATAGCAATTTGTGCATGTGTATATCCCGGAAGTAAGCTGTCTTTATGCTGTTCGCTTAGTGACTGTAATAGATTAAATAGCTGCAGTACCTCATCTTTGATCTGTTTTATCTCCTCTTTCAGATAAAGTTTTATATCAACAAGTACCTGATCATTGCGGGATCTACCTGAATGGATCTTTTTGCCAATCTCTCCCAAACGCTCTGTAAGCATAGCTTCAATCTGAGAGTGGATATCTTCTACATCATCATCGAGTCTAAAGTTACCTTTTTCTACCTCTGCTAAAATGTTTTGAAGCTCATCCTGAAGTGTTTTTTCCTCATCTTCATCGAGAAGACCAATCTTAACCAGCATTTTGATATGTGCCATTGATCCGATTATATCATGCTTAGCCAGTCGCAGGTCCAGTTTCCGGTCATTCCCTACAGTGAACTCCTCCACCAGTTTGTTGGCATCAAAGCCTTTATCCCATATTTTTGCCATCTATCTTTATTATTGTATGTTTTACGAAATAAATCGTTTATAAAACGATTATCAATCAATAATCTCAGTAAGTTGCGAAACAAAACTGATATAACCCTTAATACCCTGTTCAATTTCACTGATAAGTACATACTCATCCGCCTGGTGAGAGCGAGATGATTCGCCCGGCCCCATTTTTATTGCAGGGCAGGTTATCCTCATCCAGTCAGATGTAGTTGGAGAGGTGTATGTCTCGATACCCAACTGTGCGGTGCACTTCATCAACCAATGATTTTCCGGAGTAGCGGAACTTCTGTTGGTCAGATTACGAGCCTTTAGCTCACTTTTAACCAAGGGCTGAAGAATTTCCATAATTTCACTGTTGCTGTATTGCTCTGTTGGACGTATATCCACAACAAAGCTGCAATGGTCAGGTACCACATTATGCTGGGTGCCTGCCATTATTTGAGTGACAGTTAATTTCACCTCTCCCATAGTTGGTGAAATTCTGTCGAACCTAACAGACCTCAATGTGTTAATATCTTCCAGTGCAATATAGAGTGCGTTTACACCTTCGTTACGAGCGGCATGACCGCTTATACCTTTTGCCATACCATCTATAACCAGCAAACCGCGCTCAGCAATAGCACCCCTCATTCCCGTTGGTTCTCCAATTATAGCCATATCCACATAAGGTCTCAGCTTTTCCCATAAAAGGCGCATACCGTTGGGACCCGAATTCTCCTCTTCTGTTGAGAGAACCAGCATCAAATTTATTGGCAAAGGATTATTATAAAAATGCAGGAAGGTGTGTATCATAGAAACTACACTGGCACCTGCATCATTGCTGCCAAGACCATAAACATGAGTGTCTGATTTTCCTGGGTTAAATGGATCGATACTATAACCGGAAGCGGGCAGAACTGTGTCCAGATGCGAGTTTAGCATTAATGTTGGTTTACTTGCATCATGATCAGGCTGACGGAATATAAGGTTATTTCCTATTCTTTCACCGGTGATACCTTTCTGTTTGAAATAATCTGTAAGAAAATCAGTGCGTAACTCCTCCTGACCTGAGTAAGCTTTTAGTGACACAAGCTCCCTGAGTAGTTCAGCAGCATTATCTATGTTCTTATTTTCAACCATTTAATTAACTATTAATCAATACTGTTCCTTTTCCTGTCAACAGATTCTTTGCATGCAGGATTATTACTTCAGAAACGCCATGTGATATTGCATTAAATGAGTTAAACAGTTTTGGAATCATCCCATCTGCAATTACACCCTGTTCAATAAGTTTATCGCACTCATCACGGTTAATACTCTCGATAAGGCTTTCAGGATCATCTATATTCATAAGCACACCCTCTTTCTCAAAACAGTAATAGAGAACAGTTTTATACATCCCTGAGAGCGCCGTGGCAACCGTATAAGCTATTGTATCAGCATTAGTATTGAGGAGTGTGCCATTACCATCATGTGTGATTGCACAAAATACAGGTGTTATATCACTTTCAACCAGTTTAGATATGAAATCTTTATTCACTTTCTGAGGATCAGGATCCCCAACAAAACCAAAATCAATTGGTTCAGGTGATCGGCGAATAGAAGGAATGCAGTTTGCATCAGCACCAGACAAACCAATGGCGTTACACCCAAGTTTCTGAAGAGAAGCAACAATGTCTTTATTAATCAGTCCGGCATAAACCATTGTGACAATTTTAAGGGTTTCAGCATCAGTTATTCTTCTGCCATCTACCTTCTTTGTCTCAATGCCAAGTTGTACTGACATTTTTGAAGCAATTGCACCTCCACCATGAATCAGCACTTTTGGTCCTTCCAGACAGTTGAAATCAGTAAGGAATGTTTCTAATGCTTTGGGATTATCAACGATGTTCCCTCCGATTTTTACAATAGAAAGTTTAGCTATATTGTTGTTTCGATTATTTTTATCATTATTATTCATCATCATTTCTTGACTACAGTTTTTCTTCTTTGTACAACGAAAATGTATATTCTGCGAATCGAACAATGAATTTGATTTTCTGTCTTATTTATGCGAGTTTAAATCAAATAGTGAACAAGCAGCTAATGGGTTAAGAAAATAGTGTAAACTAGAAAAAATCATACCTTTATTTAAAGAAGAAAATAATCCCTGGAAACAGGATAATTAAGATTACAAATCCTTCAAAATCTCTTTAAGAACAACCTGAGCGGAAACAACTCTGTTAGCTGCCTCAGGAATGACAATTGATTGCGGACCATCTATCACTTCATCGCTCACAATCATGTTGCGGCGAACAGGCAGACAGTGCATAAAATAAGCATTATCAGTAAGTGCCATCTTGGCGGAGTCAACTGTCCACGAGCGATCTGTACTCAAGATTTTACCATAATTGGGATCTTTATAGGCTGCCCAGTTCTTAGCATAAATAAAATCAGCTCCTTTGTATGCTTTTTCTCTGTCATATTCAACAGTTGCATTGCCGACAAACTTCTCATCCAGTTCATATCCCTCAGGATGAGTAATTACAAACTCATAATCAGTTGCATTCATCCACTCCGCGAAAGAATTGGAAACAGCCTGCGGAAGAGGTTTAGGGTGAGGAGCCCAAGTCAGCACCACTTTTGGTCGCTCCTTCTTCTTAAACTCTTCAATAGTAATCAGATCGGCAAAACTCTGAAGAGGGTGACGCGTAGCAGCCTCCATACTGAATACGGGTCGCCTTGAATAATGAATAAACTGATTAAGGATAACCTCGTTATAGTCATACTCCTTATTTTCGAACTGAGCGAAAGACCTTACACCTATAATATCACAATAGGAACCCATAACCGGGATAGCTTCAAGTATATGTTCAGGTTTATCACCATCCATAATTACTCCTTTTTCGGTCTCAAGCTTCCATGCACCTTGATTAATATCAAGAACGATTACATTCATCCCGAGATTAAGAGCTGCTTTTTGTGTGCTTAAGCGGGTGCGCAGACTAGAATTGAAGAATATCATCAACAATGTTTTATTTTTTCCCATTTCCTGATCTGCATATGGATGTTCTTTGACAAACATTGCTTTTTCCAGAGCCAGACTCAGATCACCTATGTCGTGTACGGATGTAAAGTTTCTCATATTATTTAGTTTAATTTCTTTATTAGTTCGTCAATAAAAATATCGATCTCCTCCTTTGTAATCGAGAGAGGAGGGAGTAGTCGCATTATGTTGTTTTTTGCTCCACCGGTAAAGATATGACTTTCGAACAACAACTGGTTACGAACAGATGAATATTCAGGTTTAAACTCTATACCGAGCATTAGTCCATAACCACGTACATCAACTACACCATTAATATTTAGCAGTTTTTCTTTCAGATACTCGCCCACAGAAGCTGCATTATCAACAAGTGATTCATCTTTGATAACATCGAGAACAGCAATCGCAGCAGCACATGCAAGATGATTCCCACCGAAGGTTGTACCCAGCATTCCTTTTTTTGCTTCAAATTTAGGAGAAATCAGCAGACCTCCTATAGGAAACCCGTTGCCCATGCCCTTAGCAGTAGTAATCAGATCGGGCTTTATATCTGCAAACTGATGAGCAAAGAACTTTCCGGAACGACCATATCCTGATTGAATTTCATCGAGTATTAAAGGGACGTTATGTTTTTTGCAAAGCTGGTCGAGTTGCTGCAGAAATTCAGCTTCGGGAACAAATATACCTGCTACACCCTGAATTCCCTCAATAATTACAGCTGCAACATCACCTTTATTTAACTCTGCCTCTACAGAAGCTATATCGTTGAGTGTTGAAAATGTGACTTCATGGCCACTGTTGAAAGGTGATTGTATATCTGGATTGTCTGTGATTGCGACTGCTCCGGAGGTGCGACCATGAAATGCCTCTTTGAAAGCTATTACCCGGCTTTTCCCTGTATAAAAAGAGGCCAGTTTAAGTGCATTCTCGTTGGCCTCAGCACCTGAGTTGCATAAGAAAAGAGAGTAGTCGGTATACCCGCTTTGCTCACCAAGTTTTTGAGCAAGAGTCTTCTGCAGTGAATTTAGTACTGAATTAGAGTAAAAGCCTATCTTCTCTACCTGATCACTTATTGCTTTTATATAAACGGGGTGTGAATGACCTATGGAAATTACTGCATGTCCGCCATACAGGTCAAGATATTCATTACCCTCATTGTCCCAGACATGACATCCCTTAGCCTTAACTGGCTCAATATTCCATAAACTGTATACATCAAATAGTTCCATTTTCATTCTTACAATTTAAAATTAAAACGCACTTCCCTTTAATTTTAATCCAAGCGACTCATCAAAACCAAACATAAGGTTCATGTTCTGTACGGCTTGACCAGATGCACCTTTTACCAGATTGTCAGATATTGATGTTATATGTATATAACCGTTATGGAATTCAATATGCAGAAGACATTTATTTGTGTTTACAACCTCTTTGAGACTGATGGGTTTATCAGAAACAAACACGAAAGGTGAGTCGGCATAATAATCTTTGAAGTATGCAATTGCTTCATCATCAGTAATGGTTCCATTCCATTTTGTATATAAGCTTGCAAAGATCCCACGGGTAAAATCACCTCTCATTGGCACAAAGTTGATTTGTGGCAGGTTACTGTTACCTGCAGAAATAAGTGTGTTGCTGATCTCTTCAAGATGCTGATGAGTAAAAGGTTTGTAAACAGAGATATTATTGTCGCGGTAACTGAAATGTGTTGTTTCGCCAGGTTTCTTTCCTGCTCCAGTTGAGCCTGTGATGGCATGTATGTGAATATCTTCTGTTAAAAGATTCTTTGATGCAAGTGGTAAAAGAGCCAGCATTATTGTTGTGGCAAAACAACCCGGATTGGCAACGTTATCAGCTTTACGAATCTCTTCGCGGTTCTGTTCGCATAATCCAAAAACAAACTTCCTGTTTCCAAATTCAGGTTGATTGCGGAAGTCGTTCCCCAGATCTATAACCTTGCAACCTGCTGGCAGTTCATTCTTCTCAAGAAATTCTCTCGATAATCCATGTCCCAGACAAAGAAATATTACATCGGGATTTTTAAAAGTATCACTATAGACAAGATCGGTTTCTCCAATCAGATCTCTGTGTATATCAGATACAGACATTCCAACGGATGTTGTACTGATTACCGACTCAATATTTACCTCAGGGTGGTGAAGCAGGATACGCAGAAGTTCTCCCGCTGTATATCCTGTTCCACCTGCTATACTTACATTAATCATTATCGTGAATTGTATAATAAATTTTCAATGGATTGGCAGTTACTTTTGTAAATCCTACCACATCCTGACCTGTAAAAGATTTATTGCTTTCGCCATATTCGCCGAATTTCGAACTCATTAGATCGAACTCACTTGAGCAGCCCAATACCGAGAAGTGATATGGACGAAGCTCAACTTCAACTTCCCCTGTTACATATTTCTGTGTATCGTTGAGGAATGTTTCTATATTTCGCATAACCGGTTCAAGGTATTGAGCCTCATGCATAAGCTGACCGTACCAGTTGGAGAGCTGATCTTTCCAGTAGAGCTGCTGTTTTGTAAGTACATGCTTTTCCAGCAGGTGATGCGCTTTAACAATAATAAGTGGAGCCGGTGCCTCGAAAGCAACCCTGCCCTTTGTTCCAATAATTGTGTCTCCTACGTGGACATCGCGACCAATCCCGTACTGTGATGCAGTTTTATGCAGTTTGTGTATCAATTCAACCGGATCCAATTTCTCACCATTTAGTTTAACAGGTTCTCCCTTCTCAAAACCTATGGTGATTCTTTCTGTTCCATGATTTACTACTTGCGATGGGTAGGCTTCTTCAGGAAGTACACCTGATGATTTCAATGTTTCAACTCCACCCACACTTGTTCCCCAGATACCCTGGTTTATTGAGTATTTTGATTTTTCCCATGAAAAGTCAAATCCCTTCTCTTTGAGATAGTCGATCTCCTGCTGACGAGAGAGGCTCAGCTCACGTATCGGAGCAATTATTTTTACTTCAGGAGCCAGAACTTCAAACACCAGGTCGAATCTTACCTGATCGTTCCCGGCACCTGTACTTCCATGTGCAACATAATCTGCCCCTGTTTTTCTTACATGTTCAAGTATTGCCATTGCCTGAAAGAAGCGTTCAGAGCTAACTGAAAGAGGATATGTGTTGTTCTTTAACACATTGCCAAATATCAGATATTTAATGCCATTATTATAATAATCATTAACAGCATCTATGCATGTATGAGAAGCAGCTCCCAGTTTAAGGGCACGTTCTTCAATTTTAGCTGCTTCTTCATCAGAGAATCCGCCCGTATTAACTATTACGGTGTGTACTTCCAACCCTTTTTCATTCATTAGATAAGGGACGCAAAAGGAGGTGTCGAGACCACCACTGAATGCTAAAACTACTTTCTGTTTCATTTCTTATATAATTTATTTGGTTTTCTTGTTTTGATTACCGGTTTTACAACCTTTTTGGCGAATGTGCTGGGCTTCTGAACAGGTTGTGTGGAAGGATCCTTGGGATCATAAAGCAAACCAGTACAGAGACACATTTTAAAGTTGTTACGCTGCAATATATCGTAATTTCTGCAACCTTTGCAACCATTCCAAAACTCTTCATCATCTGTAAGCTCAGAAAAAGTTACAGGTTTAAATCCAAGCTCCGTGTTCATTCTCATTACAGCTAATCCAGTAGTAATACTAAATATTTTAGCGTTAGGATATAGCTTGCGTGAAAGATCAAATATAGTCCTTTTGATTTTTTTTGCAAGGCCCTGGTTACGATAATCAGGGTGTACAATCAATCCGGAGTTGGCTACAAATCGTTTGTGACTGAACGTTTCAATATATGAAAAGCCTACTAATTTATCACCGTCGAGAGCGATGACGGCTTTACCTGCCTCAATTTTTTCTGCAACATATTCGGCACTGCGTTTAGCAATACCGGTGCCACGAGCCTGTGCTGATTCGTAAATCAAATCGCATATCTCTTGAGAATAACCTACAAAACTGCTGTTTGCAATATGAATTTCTACATTCATTTTAATATAATAAAAAAGATAGTTGTTGTGTTGTGAATAATCGCAATAAAGCGACAAAAGTAAATAGACGGAGGGACAGAGTCAGCATACTGTTTGCTGTCTGTATATAAATCAAGAGCGTCGTCGGACAAGGACTGCTGCTTGGTGAAGGTTTGTATGTGATAAAAACATTATCATAGAACCGCAAAAGTAGTAATAATAATTTAATAATAGCAATACTTTAAAAAAAATATCTATTATAATAAAAGGTAATAGAGCAAAATGTTAACGGTTGTCGTTGAAATTGAGAAAAAGTGTTATAAAAATTGTCTTTTTGACGCTTTTTTCTTATTTTTGTGTTTCAGGTGAAAACAACACATATCAACCTGAACCACATCTGCAGGTTTTTTTTCTCTCCTGTGTTAAAAATTAATATATAATATGGAAACAATTAAGTACAGAAATTATATTCTTAGGAATTTTACCGATTTACCTCAAATTAGTTCTCTAACTCAAGAAGAACAGGAAGCTATCAGGGTAGTTGGTCAGGTATTACCGTTCAAAGCTAATAACTATGTTGTGGAGCAGCTTATCGATTGGAATAATGTTCCCAATGATCCAATCTTTACACTCACATTTCCCAGAAAGGAGATGTTATCCAGGAAAAATTATAATGAAGTGAAATCACTTTTGGACAAAGGAGATGAGGCAGCTCTTAAACAGAAGGTTTATGATATAAGGATGAAACTGAATCCTAATCCTGCAGGTCAGGAAAAGAATATTCCAATGGTTGACGGAATAAAGCTGCACGGTATGCAGCATAAATACAGAGAGACTGTATTGTTTTTTCCCAGTCAGGGACAGACTTGTCACGCATATTGCACATTCTGTTTCCGCTGGCCACAGTTTTCTGGCATGAATGAACTTAAGTTTGCAATGAAGGAGGCTGATCTGCTGCATAGATATCTTTTAAAACATCCTAAAGTAACAGATGTTCTTTTTACAGGTGGTGACCCTCTTACTGCAAAAGCAAGTATAATGGCTGCATATATTGAACCACTGCTTACTAAAGAATTTGATCATATCAAAAATATACGTATTGGAACTAAAACTCTTTCATACTGGCCATACAGATTTTTAACAGATAAGGATGCAGATGACCTTCTTATGCTGTTTGAAAAAGTGCAGAAAGCGGGTAAACATCTTGCCTTCCAGGCGCATTTCAATCATCCGGCTGAATTATCTACTGATGTAGTGAAGCAGGCAATTGAACGTATTAGAAATACAGGTGCACAGATTAGAACTCAATCGCCACTACTGCGACATATAAATGATGATCCTAAAATATGGGCAAATATGTGGAAAGAGCAGGTTAGACTTGGTTTAATACCCTATTATATGTTTGTAGCCAGAGATACCGGATCTAAAGAGTTTTTTGATGTGCCACTAGAGAAAGCATGGGATATTTTCCGCAAAGCATACAGAAGTGTTAGTGGGGTTAGTCGCACCGTAAGAGGACCAAGTATGAGTGCTGGTCCGGGTAAGGTTCAAGTACTGGGTGTGACAGAGGTACATGGAGAAAAAGTATTTGTGCTGAGATTTATTCAATGCCGTAACCCAAAATTAATTGATATACCTTTCTTCGCGAAATATGATAAAAAGGCAACTTGGTTTGATGAATTAGTACCTGCATTTGGAGAAAAAGAGTTTTTCTTTCAGAAAGATAATCTGTTAGGAAAGAATGGAAGAGACACTGATTTTATTTGGGAATAGTAAGAAAATAACTAACATATCAACTTACTTATCAACAAAAAAGATAACGTTTTAAATATTTAACACAAAAATATTCGATTTATTGTTTATTTTGCCATCTGAAGCAACATAAGAAAGTTGCTTTATGAAAATTGAAGTATGGGAAGAATAATCTCTTTGGCAAATCAGAAAGGCGGAGTTGGTAAAACAACTACTACAATTAATCTTGCAGCCTCGTTGGCAGCTTTAGATAAAAAGGTGCTCGTAGTTGATGCAGATCCACAGGCAAATGCCTCCTCAGGTTTAGGTATCGATATTAAAAGTGTGGAGAATACTATTTATGAAGGACTGATTGGTAAAAGCAAGTCTCAGGATACTATACTCAACACTCCATTTGAAAATATCGATATCATACCTTCACATATTAATCTGGTAGGAGCGGAAGTGGAGATGGTTCAAATGGATAACAGAGAGAAAAGACTACGGGAATTACTTTTGCCATTAAAGGAAATATATGACTATATTCTGATTGATTGTTCACCATCTTTAGGCATAATTACAGTTAACGCACTTACTGCCGCCGATTCTGTAATGATTCCTGTTCAGTGTGAGTATTTTGCACTTGAAGGACTAAGTAAGTTGTTGAATACTATTAAGATTATTAAATCAAAACTTAACAAATCCCTCGAAATTGAGGGGTTTGTTCTAACTATGTATGATTCACGTTTAAGACTTCATAACCAGATTTATGAGGAGGTGAAACATCACTTTAAAGAGCTGGTATTTACTACGGTAATCCAGAGAAATATCACTCTTAGTGAATCACAAAGTTTTGCTCAGCCTGCGTTAATGTATGATGCCGGTTCGCGAGGGGCTATCAATTACCTTCAGCTTGCACAGGAACTTATTGGAAAAAATGCCTAACTTTGTAGATCTGACAAATTAAATTATGGCAAAAAAGAATGCATTAGGACGAGGATTGGATGCACTGATAACCTTTAATGAAGGCGATACACAGGGCTCCTCATCAATTAGTGAGGTTGAACTTCATAAAATTGCACCAAATCCTGATCAACCAAGAAGGTCTTTCGATGAAGAGGCTCTTCAGGAGCTTGCAGCTTCAATAAAATCAATCGGTCTTGTTCAACCTATTACTTTAAGAGAGATTGATGAAGATTCTTATGAAATAATTGCCGGAGAGAGACGTTACCGCGCATCGTTGATGGCAGGATTAACGTCAATACCTGCATATATAAAAACTGCCGATGATGATGAGACTATGGAGATGGCGCTGATTGAAAACATTCAGCGTGAAGATCTTAACTCCATAGAGATTGCATTGGCTTATCAGAAACTTATCAACACACTATCTTTGACTCAGGAGCAGCTTAGTGAAAGAGTAGGGAAAAAAAGAGCCACTGTAGCTAACTACCTGCGTCTTTTAAAATTGCCTGCTGAAGTTCAAATGGGTGTCAAAGATAAAAAGATAGATATGGGTCATGCACGAGCTTTGGTAACCATGAACGATCCTGTTGCTCAGCTTTCACTTTATAATGTTATATTACAAGAAGGTCTTTCTGTGCGAAACGTAGAGACAATTGTAAGAGAGTATAGTGATGGAAAGCAGATTGAGGATATCATAAATCCCGAAGGTAAAAGTGCAAAATCAGAAAATAAGAAAACAAAACAGAAATTACCGGATGACTTCGAAATTTTAAAGAAGCATCTCTCTTCCTATTTTGAAACAGATGTTCAGTTCTCCTATAATAAGAATGGAAAAGGGAAGATTACAATTCCTTTTAATTCGTCAGATGAACTGGAAAGAATTATAGTTATGTTCGATAAAATGAAATAACAAATTTAGTATGAAGGTTTCCGGATTGCATGTTTTTCTGCTGTTTATATTTTATTCTGCCGGATTGCATGCACAGATTTTTTCTACTCAACAACATACTGATTCATTACAGATAGTTGCAAAGGATTCAACTTTTGCGATTGAGGGTGATTCAGCTGATGTTGTTGTAATAGACAGAAAATCACCACTTTTACTTCCTGAAACATATTCAGATAAGTTCTCCGCTCCTATGTATATGTTTAAACCTACACCTAGGAAGGCTGTAATATATTCAGCCATTTTTCCGGGTCTGGGTCAGATTTATAATAGAAAGTACTGGAAATTACCTATCTTGTACGGTGGTTTTGTGGGGTTTACATATGCAATAACTTGGAATAACGGTTATTACAGGGATTATCTTGGGGGGTATCAAGATATTATGGATAGCAATCCTGAGACTAACAGGTGGCAAAATCTGCTGCCATTTGGCATGGATCCTGAATCAGTAGATCAAAAATGGTTCACGGATGTTCTTCAGCAAAGGAAGGACTATTACAGATATTATCGTGATTTGAGTATAATTGGGACTTTTGCTTTATACTTACTTGCAATTGTTGATTCTTATGTTGATGCTCAATTGTTTGATTTTGATATGAGTCCTGATTTATCTATGCGAATAGAGCCTGCACTTTTAAGGGAAGAAAGGCCTAACTACATGGGAAGCTCCTATGGTCTGCAATGGAGTATTAATTTTTAGATTTTAATATCAGATAAAATATTGAATAAAGAGGAAATCCTGATATGAAAAATACTGTCCTATTATCATTGATTTTTTTATTTGGAAACTTAGGTTTATATGCTCAAAACAATACCAGTTACAAGAATGATAATGAGAGTGAAAACTCAAGATCGCAAAACAACAATTCTGGATTAATAAGTGATAGTTCTATTGTATATCCGGAAAGTATGACCGAAAATATTGGCACTCTTCTGCATGAGTGGCAACTTGATTTATCAAAATCTGATCTGGATTGTACAAGGGGTGCAAACATTACATATCACGACTCTGTATATGCCAAAAGGTTATATGATTTACCAACCGTTATGGAGTTGTCATATAACCAGGTGGTGAAAAATCATATAGAGATGTATGCAGGCAGAAGAAGAGATCAGGTGAGTTATATGCTTGCATTGGGGGAGTATTATTTCCCAATGTTTGAGGAGGCGCTCGACAGAGAAGGAATGCCACTTGAATTAAAGTACCTTCCGGTAATTGAGTCAGCCTTAAACCCAACTGCAGTTTCACGCGTAGGAGCTACCGGATTATGGCAGTTTATGCTTAAAACGGGTAAAGGTTACGGACTAGAAGTGAACAGTCTTGTAGATGAACGCAGAGACCCTTATAAATCTACTCAGGCAGCAGTAAAGTATCTGAAAGATCTTTATACTATATATGGAGACTGGAATTTGGTTATTGCTGCATATAATTGTGGGCCGGGTAATGTGAATAAAGCAATTGCAAGAAGTGGTGGTAAGCGCGATTATTGGGAGATTTATAATCGTCTTCCCAGAGAAACAAGGGGTTATGTGCCTGCTTTTATCGCAGCAAATTATATTATGAATCATTATGCCGATCATAATATTTGTCCAGCCGGTGCTTATGGTTCTGAATTAGCTTTGGATACTGTTCATGTTAATGAAGAGATGCATTTTGAACAGATTGCTGGTGTACTTAATATGCCGGTTAGCGAGATTAAAAGATTGAATCCCCAGTATAAGAAGGATATAATTCCGGGGAACAAGTCGTATGCTTTGGTATTACCAACTGAAAAAATGTATGCTTACATAGATCAGAATGATTCCATCAGAAACTATAACAGAGATACATATTTTACACACAGAACATACACTGATGACTATATGAATGGGTCAGCCTCACTTGCTGATGGTAATACAACAGATGTCTATTATCAGGTTAAGAGAGGTGATAATTTATCTACAATTGCCAGAAGAAATGGAACCACGGTTGCCAGGATTAAATCATGGAATGGATTAACTTCTGATCGACTGAGTGTAGGGAAGAGACTTATTGTGGGAAAGAGGGCTGCACCTGCTCAATCGGCTGAGACACAGCAACAACTAGCACAGACCATTACAGATGGCAAAACTACAACTGTAAATACGTATTACAGAGTTAAAAAGGGTGATACATTGGGTGAAATTGCCAGAAAGAATAATGTACTTGTTTCACAACTGCGTTCATGGAATAATCTTAAGTCAACAAGAATCGATATAAATGACCAACTGATTGTTGGACAGAAAGTTGTAGCTTTACCTGCTGAAAAGGAGCAGGAATCAAATCAGGAAGCCAAGCAGGAAGATCAACATGTCGGGAGTAATATAATTTCTGATTATCTGAAAAGTCAGTTAAATAAAACTACCGAAGCAGAGGAGATTCAGATTGAAGAGGAGATAGAGAAAATCTCAGATTTTGTGGTGGATTTTTAAAGTTGTAAGTGATCTAGATCACTAAAACCTTTTTTGCACTTGTTGTTCCATTAACTGTTTTTACTTTTACTATATATACTCCTTTAGGCAGATGTACTGCCGAATAGGATGTTCTGTTCAAGCTTATATCTGTACTTTCCTGATGTATTTTTTGTCCTGAAACATAAAATATCTCCCATTCAAGCAGATCATCGTTTGACTCAATAAAGATACGTTTGACCTCACCCGAGTAATATACCGATATTGTAGTCTGGTCAAGATCCGGTTCTACCTTAATCTCTCTATTGCCTATTATATACGGTGCAATCAGAAGAGAGGTGTTGGCAGGGTTTTCCATATTTTCAGATGAGCGTACCCATCCTGTAGCGTTTTTCATCCAAGCTGTAGATATTATACCTGATCCTAACTTACGTTGCTCTGTATTAAATACTGAAAATCCGTTTGGTATTCCATTAGCTTCATAATATGAAATGTAAAAACTGCCGTTAAGTGTAATTGGTTCTGGCAGTTCTATATAATTCTCCACGTTATGCCTCATATCCCTATTGGCATAATTGAAACTCTGATTCCCATAGTATCTGTAACTATAATTAAAGGGTATCTCCTGAATCAGATTCTGTGGTCCATTATCACCTGTGTAAATTCTGATTCTTATATTTTTATTTGAGATATCACCGGTAGAAGGAGATGAAATAAAAATTCCTCTTAGCTGTATATTCTCTTTTGCAAAGAACTCTTCGGCAAATTCGTTATAACCAAATGTATTGTTAGTAGCAAACATAGGTACAGACTCAAAATATAGCTCGGTAGCATTTTCATCAGTTCTATAGTTGTGGCTTTTTGTATAAGGCTCGTCAGAATAGGGATTAAATCCATCAATCCTGTTTACACCTGTTCCAGCAGGATCAAGGTAATAGCTAATAGGGTTTGGATTATTAAGTGAGCCTTGCACATTCCAGAACTTGTTTAAAGAAGCATAGATATCTGGTCCACGGGTAGAAGAACAAAAAGACTCACCACCAGTAAGAGTTCCTACTATCCTTTTTTGTCTGTCAAGTAGAGGCGATCCTGATGAACCAGCTTCAGTAGCAGCTGTCTCCCATTCTCTCACTACCCAAAATGAGTTTGGCTCCATGTTATATTTAGAAGTAGGGTCGCTAAAAGTACCAACCGCAAGAGAGCTCTCTTCAATAGCTACTTTTTTTATTCCTCCATTAGGGTGATGTATTCCATGAAATGGAGCTAAGGAAGATGAACCGGAGTCATTTCCCGCATTCCATCCCAGATAGTATGGTTGATATTCTTTAGGAGGAGCCTGTTTTAATTTCAACAGAGAGATATCGTGTCGTTCACTAATAAGTACAGAGTCAGCCGATGCCATTGACATCTGTAAAGGTCCTCTAATGTCCGGTGAGCAAACAGGTGAATTATAATTAAAAAAGGCTACAATATTACCTGCAACTACATTATATTGCCTGTTTCTGAGGAAACTCTCGCTATAATCAAAATTTAGACAATGTGTAGCTGTAAGTATATATGGTATTCCATCTTCAGAGCTATTATTCACAAGACTACCCGTGCAATAAATTGTTCCATTTATAATCAGAGCCACAACTCCGCTTCCCGGCTGAATATTTTCAGGATAACAGATTAAGTTGGGATGACAGGATTGAGAAGGATCCCTTGGTTCTGTTGCTCTGAATATTCCTATAAAGTCATGGTTCACCTCTCCTATCTCTATTTCACTTTGCGTAGCTTCATCTATAGGAACCTGGTATTCTACAATAAGTTCGTCTCCTCCAATAGGCTGAACTGGCAACAGGTTCAGGTCACTGTTGTTTTCATGAGTAAAGGATCCAAGTATCTCTGTCTGATCGGAATTATAGACAAACACTTTAGCACCTTTGGAAAGTTTGAATTTTGAGAAAAGAATATTTAAAGAGTATGCATTTTTTGAGCGAATTCCCACTCGCCATACATTTATATTTCCGACAGTAAAGTTTATTCCGGAGTTATCGGGTCTTAAATGAACATCAAATTTATGAGCAAACTCCAGACTCTTGAATTTTGAATTTTCCAGACCAGACCGCCATAAAGCTTCCTGCTCGTTGAATTTTGGCATATCGATAAAAAGATCGGCAGCAGGAGCGAAAACTCTAACACCTGCATCAGTATTCAAAGGTAATGGTTGTCCTCCGTGACTTATTTGACCCTTTAAAGTGTGGGAGAGTATAATAAAGGTAAATAGAAAAAAGAATTCGCGTCTCATTAAATGGTTTAATAATGGATGTGAACACAAATGTAAGGTTTTTTAAGAAATAGTAGTAATTTTGCAGAGAATAAATATACTTCTATGATCAAATTAAAAGAACTGCTTGATGAAAAAGCAGATTATTATAACAATCCTTCCTTTGTAATAGATGACCCCATTTCAATACCACATAGTTTTAGTGGTAAGCAGGACAAAGAAATCATGGGCTTCTTTGCTGCAACGCTAGCCTGGGGTCAGAGAAAAACAATTATAAACAAGTGTAAAGAACTCGCTGTCAGATTCGACAATGAACCCTATAAGTTTATAACAGGTCACGGAGAAGAAGATTTGAAAAATCTTTTAGGTTTTAAGCATCGAACCTTCAACGATACAGATTTACTCTATTTTGTAGATTTTCTTTGTAGGTTTTATAATGAAAACGATTCTCTGGAAGATGCATTTCTCTCCAATGGCAGATTTATATCTATGGAAGACTCGCTTGTTGGTTTTGAATATAACTTTTTTAATAGTCCGGATGCCCCTCTCAGAACACGAAAGCATGTGGCAACACCCGCCCGCAATTCAGCATGCAAGAGGTTGAATATGTACTTGAGATGGATGGTAAGGGATGATGATAAAGGTGTAGATTTTGGTCTCTGGAAACGTATTCCGCAAAGTTCGTTAATTTGCCCTATTGATGTGCATGTTGACAGGACTGCAAGGAAGTTGGGACTAATTACCAGGAAGCAGACCGACTGGAAAACAGCTCTGGAGCTTTATGAAAATCTAAGGTTACTTGATAATGATGATCCTGCAAAATATGACTTTGCTCTGTTTGGACTCTCTATAGAGAAGGTGTTTTAGTTTTTGTTACACTCTTATTTGCTTGCTATGCGGGGATTTACGTTTGACTCTTTTATATAATCATGTCTGTACATATTGAATAGCAGCAGTAATAAAGAGAGTAGTAGAGGACCAAAAATTATCCCCCAGAAACCAAACATGGCCAGACCTGTCAGTACTCCAAAAAAAGTTATCAGCGGATGTATATTTGCCAGTTTTTTCTGAAGTACAAAACGGATTACTGCATCTGAACCGCCAATGATTGCCAAACCATAAGCCAATAACAGAATCCCTCGTAAAATATCACCTGTCAGAATTGCTGAAAGTCCAACCGGCACCCACACTAAAGAGGTACCAACAACAGGAATTACAGTTGTAAAAGCAACTAATATTGCATACACAAGAGGATTATTTACACCTAAGAATAAGTATCCGACGTATGCAAGAGCTGCCTGAGATAATGCAACTACAGGAATACCGATAGTGTTTGAGAGTATAATTGCTCTTGTCTCCTGCCTGAGTATTGTTTTATTCTCTTCAGAAAACGGTAATGTCTCCATTATTACCACCTCCAGGTTGTTATAGCTTACTAACATAAAATATAGTACAAAAATTGCTATTACACTGTTCATTACCATAGAGCTGAGACTTGAAGCCATTATTTGCATAAATGATTTGCCTGCTTCAGGTATGAAAGATAGGTTTTCTGGTGTAAATATTTCAATTCCTGCTTTCCTTTCAACTTCCGAAACAAACTCTTCAATATAGATTTTAATTTGTTCAGGATTAATGTTGATGCCGGATATCGTATCTGCCACCAAAAAACCTATTCCTGTAAGCGGTAATAGAAAAAATATTACAGAACCTAATACAATGATTGATGCGCTCAAACCGCGACTCAGTTTGTGCTGTTCAACCAATTTAATCATCAGGCTTCTTAGAATGGAGTACATTGCAATTGCTGCCATAAATCCACCCAGATAGTATCTCATTTCTGTAAAAATGATTATAGACAGTAATAGAATAAATCCAACTAAGACATATCTATAGACTGAATTCCTCTTATCTGAGTTCATGACACCTTAATTACAATTATATATTATTCACCACCATATTCCATCAGGTATGCTTTAATAAATGCATCAATATCTCCATCCATAACACCATTAACGTCAGATGTCTGATAATTTGTTCTGTGATCTTTCACTCTGCGATCGTCAAATACATAACTTCTGATTTGTGAGCCCCACTCAATTTTCTTTTTACCCGCTTCAATAGCTGCCTGTGCTGCACGCCTTTTCTCCAGCTCTATTTCATATAGCTGCGATTTCAAAAGACGAAGGGCGTTTTCACGGTTACCCATCTGAGAGCGGCTCTCGGTATTTTCTATCACTATCTCCTGTTCCTCGCCGGTATCAGGGTCTTTATAATTATAGTGAAGACGAACACCTGTTTCCACTTTGTTTACATTCTGTCCTCCAGCACCTGATGAACGGAAAGTGTCCCAGCTTAAGTTGGCCGGATTAATCTCTATTTCGATAGAATCATCCACAAGTGGAACCACAAATACCGATGCAAAAGATGTCATACGTTTTCCCTGTGCATTGAAAGGGGAAACACGAACCAAACGATGTACCCCGTTTTCACTTTTTAGAAAACCATATGCCAGTTCTCCTTCAACCTGAAGTGTAGCGGTTTTAATACCTGCATCATCACCATCCTGCCAGTTTGTAACAGTAGTTTTGTAGTTTTTACTTTCGCACCATCTCTGATACATCCTGAAGAGCATCGAAGCCCAGTCCTGACTTTCTGTACCACCAGCCCCTGCATTTATCTTTAAAACTGCTCCAAGCTTATCCTCCTCTCTTCTGAGCATGTTTTTAAGTTCAAGATCCTCTATTAATGCAATAGCATGTTCGTAACTTTTCTGGACCTCTTCTTCAGTAACAATGCCATCTTTTACAAAGTCAAAAGCCAGCTCCAGTTCATCAGCAGCTGACTTAACCTCATTATAGGAATTTATCCAAAATTTAAGTTCTCTTACCACTTTCATCTGGGCTTCGGCAGATTTTGCATCGCTCCAGAAATCAGGCGATTGAGTCCTAAGTTCCTCTTCTTCTAACTGTATGGTCTTTGAATCGATGTCAAAGATACCCCCTCAGCGCTTTCTCGCGCTCCAGCACATCTTTAAGCTGGTCTGCTGTAATCATAATCGTTTTTTTAAATTCGAGGACAAAAATACATAAAATGAGGCAAACATGAATCATTTTCAATACAATAATGAAAGATGGCACATTCTTTATATGCATATTTTGGACAGCTGTCCAATATGTGCAATCAAAAAGGGCAAAACTATGTTAACAACGATATGCGGTAATTAAAAAAATAGAATAATATGCATTTAATTTCTATAATAATTTAATTATTCTCATATTTGTGGTTTACAATCAATTAACGTAAAAATATCGTTATGAAACAGATTAATTTTAGCAAGCTCCTGAAAATATCTTCAGTGATGCTGGTAGTATGTGTTGTTTGTTCATGTACATATATTGATGACAAAATGGACAGTTTCGATAACAGAAGTGGACTTTATAGTGAAGAAGTAGAAAAAAGCTATCCAAAGTCTAAATCTTCTGGTGCGGTATTTCTTCTCATTGATGAGGAAAGTATTGACAATGACAGTGAGCCCAATATGTTTAAAGATTGGGAGATAAACGGTAATATTTCAGAAATTGGTCTTCGCAAAATATTGCCATATTTCAAAGAAAATGTAGGAAAGCAGATTCCGTTATTTACAGGTCAGGTTGGCGATGAGGGGTGGTTTGCACCTACTTATATTCCAACTAGCTGGTCAGATGCCGGCCCAGGCTCAGACGGCTCGTTCAACTACTTTATGGCTGGTCCCGGTTTAGGATATAATGGAAACGAAGAGCATCTTGAAAAAGTGCCTGGAGTTGTTCCATTACGTGCATCCGGTATTTCTATGCTGAAAGGGAAAACAGTCTATGCAGTTGTATATGAAGATGACTTGTCTGTAAACTACACTCCATTTTATGCAAACTTAAAAGGGGAAAATCTAGGAGTGGTTGCTTTTACGATATTAGAAGTAGTTGAAAGTAAAGAAGGATCATCCTCATCATTGCCTGTTGCAATTGTAAGAATAGAGGATGCCAGCCTTGTTTCAACATATCCTCTTATGTTGTTTTCTAACGCGCCGATACCATTTTCATCATCGGAACCTATGGATATTAAACCATCAATTAATGTTGCATCAGCAAAATTAGTTGATGCCTGGTAAGATATTTAATTTATCACCAGCCTTTAAAATGGAATCCAGATATGGGTTCCATTTTTTTATCTCTTCAACGGAACAACCATATCTCTTTGAGATAGAGTAAAGAGTCTCTCCAGGTTGTACAATATGAGTTTCAAATGGAGTAGGAACAAGTGCATTCTCTTCTCGCAATATTACATCAGATTTAACTATCGGCAGTTTATCTTTTTGCTCTCGCTTTTTACTATGACCTTGTTGAGTAAGCAGCTCCGGGTTTTTTGAAGGGTCTGTTTGTGCAACTGTTATTATAGCTGGATTCAGTTGTTTAAGTACAAGTTCTGCAGATTCAACCACATTTCGTTTTACATCTTCCTGATATGAATTCTCTTTCAGAACTCTTCCTCCCCGCAGGTAGCGTGAAGCATAATATGGCTCAGTGGAAGATGAAATAATCACTCCACTTGTAGTTGAAGCATGAATAAATCTAAACTCGCCATTGGGATAGGTTTCAGTAACAATTCCCACGTGTCCCACGCTACCATTTTTTCTGTTGCCTTCAAAAAAGACCAGATCACCTTTTCTAAGCTTATCTTTGCTGGTAATGGAGGGGAATTGCTTGTCCTGTCCGGCAGAACTGGAGTTTAATCTAAAACCGAACTCTCTGAATACATACGAAGTAAAGCCTGAGCAGTCAAAAGAGTTTGGCCCCTTGCCTGAATATCTGTAAGGCTTGCCAAGATGTTTTTTACTAAAATCAAGCACATCCTTTTGTAAAGCTGTGGTACTGCTTTTTCGGGATAAACCTGTTCTGCCCGCTCCACACGATGCGAGAAGTATAATCAGAGTGAAAAGTGAAACAAGTTTAAATAAATAGTTTCCAGAAAATAGTTTCAGTATCATATTATGCACTTGAGCTCAAGAAAGCAAAATTAAATAAAAATACTTTCTGTAACTGATGGTTATGCTAATATTAACAATGCCCCTCTTATTTTATGAAATTTAAACCTTTAGCGGAACACTGTTTTATTATGGCAATTTATATCGATTTATGTAGTATATTTATAACCTGAAGTCTGTCTGATAAAAAAAATATTGAAATGAAGCATTTGAAAAATATCGTATTCGATTTTGGTGGAGTCCTGATTGATTGGAATCCGGTATATTTATATAAAAAAGTGTTTGACAGTGAGGAGCAGATGAGCTATTTTCTTGAGAATATCTGTAGTTCCGAGTGGAATATACAGCAAGATAAGGGTAGGCCTCTTTCCGAAGCCACTGAACTGCTACAGAAAAAACACCCTGAGTATAAGAATGAAATAGAGATGTATTATGGTAGATGGACCGAAATGCTTGGCGGTCTGTTTGAAGAAAATGTTAAACTCATAAAACCCTTGAAAGAAAAGTACAAAGTGTATGGACTTACAAACTGGTCAGCAGAAACCATACCTCACGCAATGGAGCGATACGGTTTTTTCAAAGATCTTGATGGTATTGTAGTATCAGGAGAGGAAAAATTAATAAAACCTGATTCAAGAATATATCAAACCCTTTTGGATAGATTTGATATAAAAGCAGAAGAAACACTTTTTATCGATGACAATCACACTAATGTTGAGGCAGCCCTGAATATGAATTTTAAAGTAGTTCATTTAACAGAAGATCTTAATCTAGAAAAGTGGCTCAAGGATAATGAAATTATGCCTTAAAATGTAAGGTTCAAATCATTTAACTTTTTTTTTTCATCGTAATAACAGAATGTTCTTACCTTTGTCGTTGTAAAACAATGTGGAGAGATTTGGACTGCTTGCAACCACAGAAAAAAATGCTAAAACGATTTTCTGAATTTCCCCTCACTTTTATGCTGCAGTTCACACGTTGTTTATATTTATAATGTATAACGACGTTTTCTTTATAAATATCATATTTATAAAAGAAGGCATAAACTATTAAAAAATGAGTTATTTATTTACTTCCGAGTCTGTTTCGGAGGGTCACCCGGATAAGGTGTCCGATCAAATATCGGACGCAATTCTTGATGAGTTTCTGGCATACGACCACAATTCAAAAGTAGCATGTGAAACTCTTGTTACCACAGGTCAGGTTGTGCTTGCAGGTGAGGTAAAATCCAATGCATATGTTGATGTTGCAGAAGTAGCACGTAATGTGATAGGCAAAATAGGCTATACAAAAAGTGAGTATGGTTTCGAGGCAAACTCATGCGGCGTATTCTCAAGTATACATGAACAATCTGATGATATAAACAGAGGAGTTGATCAGAAATCAGACCCAATGGAACAGGGTGCAGGAGATCAGGGCATGATGTTTGGATATGCAACAAATGAGACCGACAACTACATGCCGCTATCACTCGATTTGAGTCACGCATTACTCATTGAGCTGGCAAATATCCGCAAGAATGAGTCAGTCCTCATGCCATACCTTCGTCCCGATGCAAAGTCACAGGTAACTATAGAATATTCAGAGGAAGGAATCCCTTTGCGAATAGATACAATAGTGATTTCAACTCAGCATGATGAGTTCGAGAAACCCAAAAAAGACACCAAAGAAGCGGCATTAGAAGCAGATGAAAAGATGCGTTCGCGAATTGAAACCGATATTCGAACAATACTGATACCTCGTGTGCAGGCACAGTATAAACGTCGTAAAGACATACTTAAACTATTTGATGGAGATATCAAATATTTTGTAAACCCAACAGGTAAGTTTGTCATTGGAGGACCAACCGGCGATACAGGTTTAACCGGACGTAAAATAATTGTTGACACATACGGAGGCAAAGCAGCACATGGTGGCGGAGCTTTCTCAGGTAAAGACCCCTCAAAGGTAGACAGATCTGCAGCATATGCAGCTCGTCATATAGCTAAAAATATGGTAGCAGCAGGAGTCTCTTCTGAAATACTGATCCAGATATCTTATGCAATTGGGGTATCAGAACCCATGAGTATATATGTAAACACATACGGTAAGAGCAAAGTGAATATGACTGACTCTGAGATTGCAGATAAAATCAGGTTGCTTTTTGACTTACGTCCAAAAGCAATAGAGCAGCGTCTTAAGCTTCGCAACCCCATCTACTTTGAAACAGCCAGCTATGGTCATATGGGAAGGGAGCCTCAGACAGTGAAAAAAGTTTTCAAATCCCGTTATATGTCAAATCCGGTTGAATACAATGTTGAGCTGTTCACATGGGAAAAGCTTGACTATGTTGATAAAATCAAGAAAGCTTTCAATCTTAATGATTAGGTGATATTCACCCCTTTTACATAACAATAATTTATCTGTTATAATACCAAAAGGTATACTTTAATATTACATAGTCCTTGCCCACCTCATTTTTTAATGAGGTGGGTATGAAGATAATATGTCCCATCCTCCATTATATTAATATCAAATGAATAAAAAGAACCCCATAGTTGTTGTCTACTGCGCTTCAAGTCCGGAAATTGACAAATCATACATTAAAGATGCCGAGAAGCTTGGAGAGTTGCTTGCCAGGAATGGTGTTGACTGTATCACAGGTGCAGGAAAGCTGGGATTAATGGGAGTTCTGAATGACGCTGTTCTGAATAACGGTGGCAGAGTAAAAGGTATCATACCCGAATTTATGGTTGAAGCAGGATGGTGTCATGAAAGTCTGACCGAAACAATAATTACAGAAACTATTCATGAGAGAAAAGAGCAGATGGCTCGTCTTTCAGATGCGGCAATTGCATTGCCAGGTGGTATCGGCACCCTTGAAGAATTAGCTGAAATTATTACCTGGAAACAGCTTGGACTCTTTAAGAACCCTGTTATAATTCTCAATACAAATAATTACTATGATCCTCTGCTTGATTTCTTGGAAAGAATGATTGAGCAGAAGTTTATGAATCCTTCATACGCAAACCTTTTGCAAGTTGCTTCCACACCGGAGGAGGTGATAAACATACTGAAGAATAAATCAGATTGGAATCCCTCATTTTCTAAAAATCACAAAAAAGAGTTGTAAATTTGCGTAAAACAAATTAAGTAAGTGCCACTCTTATTCCAGGATACAATACAGGATTCGCTATCATTATATTTGAGAACAGCAGAACCACCTGTTCAAAAAGATTTGATTAATGTGGATTTCGGGAATTATGAATATTTATCTACGAATCCGCAAGGAGTCCTCTTTTCGCCCGATTCAGTTTTATTACATGAGAAGTTTTCAATGTTTAGCGGAATTGAAGGCTCCTCTTTTTTATTAAACCCATTGATGAGTGGTGTTCTATTCTCAATGTTTTTTATCTGCTTTATCATATTCTCATTTATATTCAGTAAAGAAGGTGTTGCACTTTCCGGAAATTTCAATAGTATACTAAGCTTTAGCAGCAGATCGTCAAAAGGTTATAAAGAGCAGGTTACTACAACCGAAGTATGGGGTGAGGTATTCATGATATTTCAGTCAATTCTTCTTTTCACCATATTTCTGACAACCTATCTGATAGATAAAGGGATACTTGTTGTCACATTTAGTTCATACGCATTTAATTTCCTGTCCGTATTTGTTGCAATGACGCTCCTTGCCTGCTTGAAGTATCTAATCTACAGGTCAATTGCAAGCTTTTTCCTGCATAATGATATTAAAAACTGGATAAGTCGATACTTCCGTTTAATTGAACTTGCCGGGGTTGTACTCTTTATTCCACTGTTTGCATATGTTTTTTTACCAGAGAGCAGATCTACCTTATTAATCCTCATATTAACAGTATTTGTAATAGTCCGATTAGTAGTAGCAATAGAGCTCCTAAATATTTTTGTTAAAAATAAAGTAGGTAGTTTTTATTTTTTTGTGTATCTTTGCGGCACTGAAATTGCACCCTATTTACTGTTTTATAAAGGGATGCTTTCGTTTATAAGTATAGCAGGAAATAATATAATATGAACGCTCGTAAAGTAAAGAAAATTTTAATCTCTCAACCCAAGCCAGCCAGCGATAAGTCTCCATATTTTGATTTAGCGGAGAAATATCATTTGACTCTTAACTTCTATCCATTTATAGTTGTGGAAAGAGTTTCGTCTAAAGAGTTTCGTCAACAGCGAATTAATATACTTGACTTTACAGCAATAATTTTTACTTCCAGAACAGCAGTCGATCACTTCTTCTCAATTTGCGAGGATCTTAAGATTGCAATGCCTGAAACGATGAAGTATTTCTGTATATCCGAGACAGTTGCACTTTATCTTCAGAAATATATTGTTTATAGGAAGAGAAAGATATTTTTTAGCCAGACAGGCAGAATTGAGGGATTAAGTAATTATTTTACAAAACACTCAAAAGAGAAGTTTTTATTCCCATTGCCTGAAGAGCATAATGAAGACATAACTCAGCTCCTGGATCAAAAGAAACTTGATTACACCAAGAGTGTTATGTACAGAACAGTTAGCAATACATTCCCGGAAAACGAGAAACTTGATTATGACATGATCATTTTCTTCAGTCCGCTTGGAATACAATCATTAGTGAAAAATTTCCCTGATTATAAACAGGGCGATACAGCAATAGGCTGTTTTGGATCTACAACGGCTAAGGCTGTTGAGGAGGCGGGTTTCAGGCTTGATTGTGAAGCACCTCAACCAGAATACCCATCTATGGTTGCGGCTTTGGATGCATTTTTGAAAGAAAATCATAAGCACCATAATTAATCTCAATATTATAATTATTGATTATATGATATAATAGGAAAAGTACATTTTTATACTTTTCCTATTTTTTTTCCTAAAGTCTGATATTTGATTTTAAAAAGGTTTATCTTTGTTGCAGTAATTGCTTTCAGAGGAAATGCTTTTATCTATGGATAACGAACATCGATATTTTTTCAAGAAAGAGGAGAAATTAACAGGAGAAAAAAGGGTTGAATCTCTATTTACCGAAGGCAAATCTTTTGTAGCTTATCCTCTGAGAGTAGTTTATATTGAGAGGTCCTCTCAGAATCCTGAAGCGCCAAAAATATTGATCAGTATACCTAAAAAAAGGATTAGGTCTGCAATAAAGCGTAACAGGCTGAAACGACTAACACGAGAGGCATATAGATTGAACAAACATATTCTTAATGAGGTTTCTGGAGGTAACTTCGGATCTTTGGAGATAGCTTTTGTTTATGTGAAAGACGAGTTAACTGATTTTACTGCAGTTGAGAAGGGCATGCGTAAGGCATTGTTTGAGATTAAAAAGAATTTAGAGTCGAGCAGAGAATAATGTGGAATGGTTTTAAGAGACTGTTGACATGGATATTATTAATCCCTGTACATTTTTACAGAGCAGCTATTTCTCCGCTTTTTCCTCCAAGTTGCAGATATACTCCAACCTGTTCGCAGTATGCAATAGAAGCATTAAAAAAGCATGGTCCATTCAGGGGACTTTATCTGACAATTAAAAGAATATTAAGTTGCAATCCCTGGGGAGGATCGGGTTATGACCCTGTTCCGGAACCTAAAGCAAAAAAAAGACAGAAGAAAGCATAGGATAATAAAATATGGAATTTTACGACGTTCATACACACCAGATTTACACTGAAGATAACGATGACCCTTATCATTCGTGTATCTTCGACGTATACTCACTTGAATTTGAAGTTGCTAAAGAACTTCACCAAAGACATTCATTCTCTTGCGGTATTCATCCATGGTACTCTGAGGATAGTGAAACACAAATGGCTTATCTTGCTGAGATTTCATCTGATCCGCGTATCGTTGCAATAGGGGAGACCGGACTGGATAAGCTGAAAGGGCCTTCATTGGATGTGCAAATTCCTGTTTTCAAAAAACATATTGTGTTATCTGAGAGTTTGGGTAAACCGATAATAATCCACTGTGTTAAAGCGTGGGAAGAGCTGATTAAAGTCAAGAAGGAGACCAAACCTACACAACCATGGGTAATCCATGGATACAGGGGAAAGCCTGAATTGACAAAAAGACTTATTAATGAAGGATTTCTTTTTTCTGTTGGAGAATCCATCAATATAGATTCACTACAGATGATACCGATTGACTCACTGTTCTGTGAGACCGATGAGGGTGAAATGTCTATTCGAGATGTTTATCTTCAGGCATCACAGGCAATTAATATGGATAGAGAGGAGTTTGCTTTAAGAATTGCTGAGAATGTACGCAGAGTATTCCCTTCAGTTAAACCTCCCAAGCCATATTTCCCTGAAGAGGAAGAGGAGGATTAATTATTTTCTTCCGAAATCTGCCGGTATTTCTCCCCAATCGGCAGTTTCCCATTTAATTATTGGATTTGAATAGCTATTGGTTTTCAGCCACTTTTCAGCTCGCTCAATAAGTTCAAAAATCGGCCTGTTCCTTTCTGTACGTTCAAGCTTGGTATTGCATTTTTTTCTGGCAACCCATTTTATTGCATTTACACTGTCTGAGTAGATAGGTGTATTCTTATTATCATTTTTGAGCAGTGCAAGTGCATGTACAATAGCAAGAAATTCTCCTATATTGTTTGTCCCATCTTCTAAAGGACCTACATGAAATATTTCGATACCATCTGCTACATAAACACCTCTATACTCAAGCAGACCGGGGTTACCGCTGCATGCTGCATCAACAGCAATACTTTCGGTAATTATGTTTTCTGAAATATTTGAAGGAGTAGCCTTTTCTTTTTTTTGCTTATTATTTCCATTTTTGGAGGTTAGATGCTTCCATGGATTTTCTGTAAATGCACGCTGAGCTTCTTCAGCTGAGGAGAATGATTTATACAATGCATTCTCAAAGCCATGCACGTTCTTCCTGCAATCATCCCAGGAGGAGTATACACCGGGTGCTACTCCTTTCCAAACAACATAATACTTTTTATTTTTTGCCATTACTACCTCACAAAGATTCAAGGATATAAGGTGTAAGATCTTCCAATGTGTCGGAGCCGACAGGATCCTGAATGGAGACAATGCTGTCTACTATAAACTTTGTATATCCTCTCCAGGGTAATGTTCCAAAATACTCTTTGTAATGCAACTGGACATTCTTTCCACCTGATATCATTAATTTCTGTGCAATCTCTTCATCAACAACTGAAAAGTCGAACTGATTTGACTGTAAACCTCCAGGTCTGTCGGCGCGGAATCCGGATTGTATAAGTTTTCCTTCATATGTTTTAAATATTACACCCTTATATACGAGGTAATTGAGTTCTCCAGATTTTACTCCTGTACCAAAAACGTAATAATATCTTACGTATACAAAAATACTTAAAGCAAGTACCAGAATACCAATGAACCACGTAAGCCCTTTACGTTTTCTCTTCTTTTTAGGTTTCAGATCATCCATAATTTAGTGAACTATTTAAGTGGCAAAGATACCGTTTATTTTTTCTTTTATATCGAAATAGTAACCTAATTAACTGTGGAAATTGGTTTATTTAGGCTATATTTGTTACTCACAAAATTATTAATATTTCATTATCTATCTGAACAACATAACTATATTCTTATAATGAAAAAAATTACTACAATCTTCTTTGCATTTCTTATTGCATTATCAGTTTCCGCACAGAGTGCGTATGTTTTTAAAACTGTAAAGGAAAATCCGATTACAACAGTAAAGAATCAATCAAGTTCAGGCACATGCTGGAGCTTTTCAGGAGTGGGACTACTGGAGTCTGAACTGATCAGGATGGGAAAAGGTACCTTTGACCTGTCTGAAATGTATATTGTAAGAAAGAATTATGAAGATAAAGCAAAAAAACATGCACGACTGCATGGACACCTGAATTTTGCAGCAGGAGGATCATTTGCTGATGTAGTTGAAACAATAAATGATTTTGGGATAATGCCAAATGAAGCATATACCGGTCTTAATTATGGCTCTGAAACCCATGATCATGGAGAATTAGACAAAGTACTCGCAGGATACATGAATGGGATTATCGGTGCAAGAAATCTCTCTCCTGTATGGTTTAATGGATTCTCAGCAATCCTGGATACATACCTTGGAGAAGTGCCAGAGAAGTTTATGTATGAAGGAAAAGAGTATACACCACATACTTTTGCAAAATACTTAGGATTAAATCAGGATGATTATATCTCATTAACCTCATTTAATCATCAGCCATTTTATAGCGCATTTCCTATTGAAGTACCGGATAACTGGAGATGGGCTAATTCATATAATCTTCCTGTTGAGGAGTTAATAGAGGTAATGGATAATGCAATAATGCAGGGCTATACTATTGCGTGGGCATCTGATGTTAGTGAAGCAGGATTCTCACGTTCAGGTATTGCTATTGTGCCTGATGAGAATGCTCCGGAAAATGCAGGCAGCGATCAGGAAAGATGGTTAGGTCAATCAAGTCGCGAACGTGATGCCAGTATCAGAGCACGTGTAGGATCGGAAGTGCTGGCAGAAAAGAAAATAACTCAGGAAATGCGTCAGATAGCTTATGATAACTATCAGACAACCGATGACCATGGTATGCAGATCTACGGTATTGCAAATGACCAGAATGGCAATAAATTTTATATGGTAAAAAATTCATGGGGTGAAACCGGACCTTATGATGGACTATGGTATGCATCCGAAGCATTTGTTAAGTATAAAACACTTAGTATTGTGCTTCATAAGGATGCAATTCCTGCTTCTATTGCAAAAAAACTTGGCCTTTAATGATTTAAGGTGTGGATATGGATATTAAAGAGCTCTACTCCATTTTTTGTAAATATCCAAAGGTCAGTACCGATTCCAGGATATGTATACGTGACTCAATTTTCTTTGCTTTAAAAGGTGACAGATTCAATGGTAATCTGTTTGCCGAAAAAGCTTTGGAAATTGGGTGCGCATATGCTGTAGTGGATGAGTGGGATGACAATATCAAGAATGACCGTATCATCAAGGTTGAAAATGTTCTGTCTACATTGCAGAACCTTTCAAACTACCACAGGAAGAAGCTTAAAATACCTATTATTGGAATAACAGGTACAAATGGGAAAACTACTACAAAGGAGTTAATTACAATTTCATTATCTAGAAAATTCAAAGTTGCATCAACACAAGGTAATTATAATAATCATATAGGTGTGCCTTTAACGCTCCTTTCTATGGATAAATCACATGAGATAGGAGTAGTTGAAATGGGAGCTAACCACCCGGGAGATATTAAAGAGCTGTGTGAGATTGCTGAGCCGGACTATGGAATTATTACTAACGTAGGCAGGGCGCATCTGGAGGGATTTGGAACAATTGAGAATGTAATCAGTACAAAGTGCGAATTATATGATTTCATTCGTGCTCATGAGGGTAAGGTTTTTGTTAACAGAGATAATAAAACACTATATGAATTGTCAGAAGGAATGGACCGCATCTTATATGGTAAAAATGATCCTTCACTTTTTGCATCTGGCTCGATAGCTGACTCAACACCTTTTTTGGAGTTTGACTGGAGCTTTTTCGACAGTTCATACAGAGTTAAAACACGACTAGTGGGTGAATATAATTTTGATAATGCTATTGCAGCAGTGGCTATTTCAAAATTCTTCGGCATAAATGCAGAGAGGATCAGTGCTGCACTGGAAGAGTATGAGCCAACCAATTACAGGTCGCAGTTTATGAGAACTGAAAAAAATGATCTGATTATCGATACATATAATGCAAATCCTACAAGTATGAAGACCTCTCTCGATTTCTTTACCTCTATACCTACATCACTGCCAAAAATGGTGATTCTGGGTGAAATGAAAGAGTTGGGGGATGTTAGTGAAGAGGAGCATAGAAAAATGGTTAAGTACCTTGAGAAGCAATCTTTTTCACTTAGATATCTTGTTGGTGGAGTTTTTAAGGATCTGCTTGAGGAAAAAGAGAATTGCAGGTATTTCGAAAATGTTGACGATCTGATAAAGGAGTTGGAAAATAATCCAGTAAAAGACTATTATATCTTTATTAAAGGATCACATTCTGTGCAGTTAGATAAAGTGATTAGCTATTTGTAGATTTTAGTTTTATAAAATAGTTGTTGAGAACAGAGTAGATCACAGTTATTATTCAGGATAATTAATTCCTGAACAGTATGGTGATTATTGCGATCTCAGATACTGTACCGATACGAAATTGTGGACCCACCAAACCAATCCCTGATGTAACATAAACATGGGTGTTCTCCTTTTTCTTATAACCATGAGCAACCTCAAATACAATTTCTGTTGCAATATTACCTGGAAATGTCTGTCCATGGTGTGTATGCCCGTAAAGTGCTAAATCAGCTCCTGCCTCAGATTCTTCGCTCAGATTATCAGGGGTGTGGTTAAGTATGATAACAGGTTTTGACATATCAACATGATTTTCTGATATAATTTCCTCGGTTGATTTTCTGTCGAGAATTACTTTGTCGTCACGACCAACTACATATATTGCGCTATCAATTAATACCACAGAATCGCGCAACATCACAATTCCAGATTCATTTAACAACTGAATTTTCTCTTCAGCATCATATCTGTATTCATGATTCCCTGTGCAGGAATATATACCCAGAGGGGCTGAAAGTCGAACCAGCTCATCTTTAATATCCTGATCCAATATAGGTTCAATATGCGAATCTATTATATCACCCACAAATAGAATCAAATCAGGTTTTTGTGACATAATCAGATCAACATATCGTTTGGCATGCTTGCGGTTAATCATCCATCCTAAATGCATGTCTCCAATTACTGCTATACGTACAGAATCAAACTCTTCAACAGGCTTTTCAATATTTAACCGCAATTCCTGCACAACCGGGTTATTGAATTTGTAGTGCCCGTTTATCATTACTCCGGTCACAAATAATATAGGAATAGTCAATGATATGATTCTGAATTTACGGGACTGTCTGTTAAGATACCAGGGCTTCTTTAGTAATCTTCTTACAAATATATATATGAGATCGGTTATAAACCATAGCCCTCCTGTATAAAGCAGAAACAGCATCCAGCTTGTTCCCATCACCCGGATCAGCTGGACAACGTTATCGGGTAAGGTTCTGTAGAAGAAAAATCCATAAGTATATATAAGAAATTCAAGGCCGAAAAGAATTATCAGGATAATACGTGCCCATTTCTTCTTGTCGAATGTGTGCCAGCCTTTTAGGAAGACTAAAACGCCAAGTGTAACATGAATTATATAAGCATTTATAAGTGCGCGCATATTTATTTAACTTGATGGGTGCAGTTCTATAACAAGATATTCTGATCTGGTTCCAATACGAAACTTACCACCCCAGATTCCTATTCCTGTGGTTACAAAATAGTGAGTGTTGCTCTTTCTTAAGTATCCATGAGATACTTCAAATATTTTGTCAGCTATCAATGAAATTGGAAATATCTGTCCTCTGTGAGTATGACCGGAGAATTGAAAATTAATACTATTTTCCATTGCTTCTTCAAGTTTCAAAGGCTGATGATCCAGCAGAATGGTGAAAGACGACCTGTCTACTTGTTCCATTATGTCGTTCAGCTTTTTTCTGCCTCTGTTTGAATGATCATCGCGACCAATTATAGTTATTCCGTTTAAGTTTATATGTCTGTCTCTTAAAAGGGTTATGCCAGCTCTATCATAAAAATCCGGATCTTCATTTATAGCAAACATCATATCATGATTTCCTGTACAGGCATATACACCCATATTGCTGGTGATTTTTTTTAATACACTCTCTGTTGAATCATTTATTAGTGGTCTGAGATGATTATCTATTATATCACCTGCGATTATAACAATATCAGGCTTCTCGGAGTTTATTAACTCAACCCATTTATCAACCTCTTTTGCAGAAATGGTGTATCCAATATGGAGATCACTAATGCCCACAATTTTAACTGGTTCTGAAATCTTATCGCTCTCTATATTTATATGTTGTCTTTTTTTATTGTGATATAGCAGGTTGCCATAAGCTAAAATTAAAGAAACCACGCCAAGCACTATCAGAGAAGTTGTTGTGTTATTTGTGAAAATTCGGTAAACAGTTCCATTGTCAATAAAATGAAAAATATGATTTGAGAGGCGAAAAAAATCTATCAGTAATACCCCAATAAATAGATACAAAAATGCAACTAACCATCCTGTACTGAATGAATAGAGTTGCCCGGCAAGCTGTAAACTTAGTTTTTCACTCAGAGTAAAAAATATAACCATCGAAATTATACCAAGTAAAAATATAGTAGGTACTATGATCTTTATCAGGGTAATGTCAGGCATAAGTTTATATAACCTGATAGCTGTATACAGATAAACAGCTAGGAATATTACAGGTAATATTATAAGAATAGCTTTTTGAGTCAATAGTTCTAAATTAAAAAGTGAACAATTTAATATAATGTCTAACTTATTGTAATGCTCTATGAAAGGGACAATACATTAATTGTATAAAGATATGGAAAAAATATATAAAAATAAATTGAAAAAGTTTTGGCAATATAAAAATGTATGATATATTTGTGATATCAAAATAATATCATTTTAAATACTATATTTTATGGAAACAAAAGAATTCAATTTTAAAGGATTTAAAACAAGCGGTTTCTTAATGATTTTTCTGGAAATTGTTCTGTTAGCAGCGGTTGTCTGGCTGTTCTTGCAGGGTATCTGGGGTATAATAGCCAGTATTAC
This sequence comes from Lascolabacillus sp., assembly GCF_028696275.1. Lineage (NCBI taxonomy): Bacteria > Pseudomonadati > Bacteroidota > Bacteroidia > Bacteroidales > Porphyromonadaceae > Lascolabacillus > Lascolabacillus sp. The sequence goes on along the minus strand of NZ_JAQVHI010000005.1, from coordinate 16,421 downwards.
ATTATTTTTGTTTTGGTTAGTATTCCTGTTTGGATTTACAAAGCTTGAGCCTAACGAAGCAGTCGTTATGATATTTTTCGGTAAATACAAAGGGGTGCTAAAGGAGACTGGATTCTTTTGGGTTAATCCTTTTATTACTAAGAAACGACTTTCACTTCGTGCAAGAAACCTTAATCCTAATCCTATCAAAGTGAACGATAAAGTGGGTAACCCTGTTCTTATTGGTCTGGTTTTAGTCTGGAAACTAAAGGATACTTACAAGGCTATGTTTGAAATAGACTCTCAAACAATCGCTGCATCTACCCCCAATACTGTTGGTACCGGTACATTCTCTGTAAGTAAACAGATGAACGCTTTTGAGAATTTCGTTGATGTGCAGAGTGATGCTGCATTAAGGCTGATTGCCGGCAAGTATGCTTACGATAGCAGCTTGGTTTCAGATGATGAGATAACATTAAGATCAGGAGGGGATATAGTAAATGATGATCTTCAGGAAGAATTGAATAAAAGACTTGAGATGGCCGGTATCGAGATTGTAGAAGCTCGTATTAATTATTTGGCATATGCACCCGAAATTGCAGCTGTTATGTTAAGACGCCAACAAGCTGAGGCTATTATAGCAGCACGTGAGAAAATTGTTGAGGGTGCAGTAACCATGGTTAAGATGGCATTAGATAAGATTGAAGATGAGGATATTGTAGAACTTGATGCAGATAAAAAAGCAGCAATGGTAAGTAATCTATTAGTTGTACTGTGTGCTGATGAGTCTGCTCAACCTGTTCTGAATACTGGTTCACTTTATCAATAACTGACGCAACAATTATATCTACAAGGATAATGAGGATAAATAAAATAAATTTTATTGAAGAACAACGCCAGGGTCCGTTCATCTGGATAGTTTTGCTTTTAATCAATTCGATATTTATTTTTGGAACTATTAAGCAGATTGGGATGGGTGAACCGTTTGGTGATACGCCTATGAGCGATATCGGTTTGATTATTGTTGCTGTTCTGATTCTTTTATCCTCTTTACCCCTTGCTGTATTTTGTAAGCTTCAGACATTCATTAACAGTGATGGTATCTATATTAGATATTTCCCATTTCAATGGAAGTATAAATTATATGACTGGAATAATATAGAAATGGTGTTTATCACAAAATATAAACCATTCTTTGAATATGGAGGCTGGGGTTTCAGAAAGAGGCTAAAAGGCACTGTTGCTTACACTGTTAAAGGCAAGATAGGGTTAATGATAAAATTAAAAAACGGTAAAAGTGTTTTGATAGGTACCCAAAAACCAGAATATTTAAAAGAGATACTTATTAAACTTGGAAAGTATGGAGTTGAAATAGGATGACAAAGAAAGATAAGACAACTAAAAATTTTGCCTTGCGACTGGATCCTGAGACAATGGAGGCTATTGAGAAATGGGCTGCTGACGAATTCAGAAGTGTAAATGGTCAGATTCAGTGGATGCTTGATCAACAGCTAAGAAAGAGTGGAAGGTTGAAATCCGAATAATTATTTCTATTGATGAAATTATTATTCATATTTATTCTACTTTTACTATAAATATATACATATACAAATTCAAATCCCAAGAACATATTTAAACCACATATAAAATGAATAAAGTTTTCGTTTTGGTCACGTGCTTACTGATGTCTGTTACTTTAGTTGCTCAAAACATATCAGTAACTGGCAGATTAGTATCAGCAGAAGATAATAAGCCTTTGCCATACGCCACTATTGCTGTAGCTGAAGAGAGTGATCCTGGTAATAGTTTCAGGAAATTAGCTACAAACGAAAATGGTAAGTTCTCAACTGACCTAGAGAAAGGAAAATATATATTAGTCTTCAATTTTGTAGGAATGGATGAGGTCGAAGAAACATTAGATCTCACATCAGTTAACGGAAAATACGACCTTGGAGATATCATAATGACAGAGTCTTCCACTGAGCTGGAAGAGATTAATGTTACTGCTCAGAGGCCATTGGTTAAAGTGGAGCTGGATAAGCTAACTTACAGTGCTAAGGATGACCCTGAGGCATCTACCTCAAGTGTACTTGATCTGTTGCGAAAGGTGCCACTGATTACTGTAGATGGGGAGGATGAAATTCAGCTGAAAGGTTCATCAAACTTCAAGATTTATGTGAATGGCAAGCCTTCAAATATGGTTTCATCTAATCCTTCTCAGGTATTAAAGAGTATGCCGGCCAACAGCATTAAGGATATTGAGGTAATTACAGATCCAGGTGCTCGTTATGATGCAGAAGGAGTTGGAGGTATAATTAATATTGTGACTGATAAAAGAGTTGATGATGGTTATTCCGGGTCTGTTGGAGGAAGTGCAAACAGTTTTGAAGGGCTTGGGAGCAATCTCTATTTAGCAACTAAATATGGAAAACTTGGCTTTACCGGAAATGTCGGTTATGATATGTTTAAGCAGCCAAAATCGGAGACAAGTTCTACTACTGAAGAATTTACTCCTTACCCGCTTAATACATTGAGTCAAACAGGAGCTACATCAACTATTGGCAAAGTGCTCTTCCTAAACGGTTCTATGAGTTTTGAACCAGATACAATCAACCTTTTTAATCTTTCTGTATCCCGATTTGGTGGCAACTTCAAATCTAATACAAACCAGCAAGCTGTTTCGGGTGAAGCGCGACCATATTCATATACTTCTGAAAGCAATAGTGTAAATAACTTTGGAGGTATGAGTTTCTCAGCCGATTACCAGAGGAGTTTCAGGAAAAAAGGAGAACTACTCACCGGTTCGTATAGGTTTGAAAGAAATCCAAATGACAGTGAGTATGACAGCAAATATGATGTTGAACCTGGTGGTGTTTTTTATTATCCTGATGGTTATCAATTAAAGAGTGTAAATAAAGCCGGAGGTAATGAACATACATTTCAGGTTGATTATGTTAATCCATTGAATGGGAAGCATAATGTTGAAACAGGTGTAAAGTATATTTTCAGAGATAATTCGAGTCGCGCCGTTCATACATACTTTGATGTTGAAGACAACTTATGGAAACCTGATATTGATAGAAAAAATGACTTGGATCATACACAAAATATCTTTTCCGGATATGGAGGGTATAGTTACAGGAGTGGTAAGATTGGTATGAAAATTGGTCTGAGGGCTGAGCAAACACAGCAGAATATTCATTTTATGAGTGCTGAGTTGGATACGGTTGTTGGGACAAATTATTTTGATCTGGTTCCATCGGCTACAATATCGTATCAGATTGGTATGACTCAAACTATAAGAGGGGGTTATAATATGAGAATATCTCGCCCTGGTATCTGGTATCTGAATCCATATATCAATGATGTGGATCCTAATAATATCAGTTATGGAAATCCTAATCTGGACTCTGAACAGCAGCATAATTTCAATATAAATTATGGAACCTTCTCTCAGAAAGTTAATTTAAATGCAACCATTAGTTACTCTTTTGCAAAAAACGCAGTTACTGCTTACAGTTTTATTGTTCAAGATGTAGAAGATGGCATTGAAAAATCAGTCACTCATAACACTTATGCAAATATTGGACGTAATCATACTATTGGAACAAATCTTTACTTAAGCTGGATGCCCAATGAAATTATTCGAACTTATATCAATGGTGGAGTGAATTATACTGACATTAAAAGCACTCAGGAGAACAGCAGATTGCAAAATAGCGGGTTCTCGGGTCGTGCTTTTGGTGGGATTACATTTTCTTTTCCTAAAGATTTCAGATTTGTGACAAATGGAGGATTCTTCCTAAACCAGGTTTTGCTGCAAACAAATCAGTCTCCTTTTTATTTCTACTCTATGAGCATGCAAAAGAGTCTTATCAATAAGAAGCTTGACTTGTCTTTAAATGTTCAAAATCTGTTTTCAGAATATAGAGATATGTCAACTACTACCAAAGGCGAAGGATTCACTCAGAAGAGTAGATTCTTGAGTCCGGCAAGAGTTTTTAGCTTGAGTGTAACATATAGGTTTGGCGACCTGAAATCTTCAATTAAACGTGTTCAGAGAACTATTACAAATGAAGATGTCATGCAGGGAGAAAGTGGTACACAACAGGGTGCGGCAACAATCCCAGCAGGCAGCTAATTTTGTAGAATGTTTAATTTCCTGTATTTTTGAAGAATGAGGATTGATATAATAACAGTGCTTCCCGAAATGATTGAAGGGGCTCTCCATACAAGTATACTAAAGAGGGCTCAGGATAAGAGTCTGGTGGAATTTGGACTACATAATCTGCGTGATTATACATTAGATAAACATAAGAGAGTTGATGATTATCCATATGGTGGAGAAGCTGGAATGGTGTTGCAGATTGAACCTATTGACAGGGCAATATCTCATTTGAAATCACAGCGTGATTATGACGAAGTGATATTTACAACTCCTGATGGAGAGCTGTTTACACAATCTGTTGCAAATCAACTTTCGTTACTAAATAATATCATAATACTTTGCGGTCATTATAAAGGAATAGATTACAGAGTAAGAGAGCATCTTGTAACAAGAGAGATATCAATAGGCGATTTTGTACTTACCGGTGGTGAACTCGCTGCAGCAATGATTGCAGATGCTGTTGTAAGATTAATTCCAGGTGTTATTGGTGATGAACAGTCAGCTCTGTCCGATTCATTCCAGGATGGGCTTCTGGCACCTCCTGTTTATACCCGGCCGGCAGAGTATAAGGGGTGGAAAGTTCCCGATGTGCTTTTATCCGGTCATGAAAAGAAAATTCAGGATTGGCGACATGATCAGGCTGTTGAACGTACAAAAAGACTTAGACCTGATTTGTTGTAACTTTTTATATCTTTGTAAAAACTAATTAATTATATAAAATATGAAAGGCATTGTACTAGCCGGTGGTTCTGGATCCAGGTTATATCCCATTACTAAAGGTGTATCCAAGCAAATGCTGCCGATTTTTGATAAACCAATGATCTATTATCCTATTTCTACTCTGATGCTAGCAGGGATAAAAGATATTCTCATCATTTCAACACCTGCCGATTTACCAGGATTCAAACGTCTTTTAGGTGACGGTTCTGATTATGGAGTCAACTTTGAATATGCTGAACAGCCAAGTCCGGATGGTTTAGCTCAGGCTTTCATTATTGGGGAAAATTTTATAGGCAATGATTCTGTTTGCTTAATACTCGGAGATAATATTTTTTATGGACAGAGTTTCAGGTTAATGCTTCAGCAGGCAGTGGCCAATACAGAGAATAACCGGCAAGCTACAATATTCGGGTATTATGTAAATGATCCTGAAAGGTATGGGGTTGTTGAATTTGATATAAATAATAAAGTTAAATCAATAGAGGAAAAGCCTAAGAATCCGAAATCAAACTATGCTGTGGTAGGGCTCTATTTTTATCCAAATAGTGTAGTTGAAATTGCAAAGAATATAAAGCCCTCTGCACGTGGAGAACTTGAAATTACTACAGTTAATGAAATGTATCTGAATAAAGAGCAGTTGAACCTTCAATTGCTTGGCAGGGGGTTTGCATGGCTGGATACAGGTACTCACGATTCGCTATCTGAAGCGTCAACATTTATTGAGGTGCTTGAAAAAAGACAGGGTCTAAAAATCGCTTGTCTCGAAGAGATCGCATTATTAAATGGCTGGATCTCAAGAGAAGATATTAAACGTATTGCTGAACCAATGAAAAAGAATCAATATGGTCAGTATCTATTGCGTTTAATTGATATAGAATAAAAATTTATGGAAGTAGAGTACACTGAAATTGAAGGTCTGGTAATTATTCGTCCTGAAATTTATAGAGATGAACGAGGATATTTCTTTGAGTCTTTTTCTCAGAGAGAGTTTGAAGAAAAGGTAAGTAAAACGCAGTTTGTTCAGGACAATGAGAGCAGATCCAGCTATGGTGTATTGAGAGGTTTGCATTTTCAGAAAAATCCTTTTGCTCAGGCTAAACTGATAAGAGTGATTAGTGGAAAAGTGTTGGATGTTGCAGTTGATTTAAGACATAATTCTCCAACATTTGGTAAACATGTCTCGGTTGAATTATCAGAAGAGAATAAACAGCAGGTCTTTATTCCCCGAGGGTTCGCGCATGGTTTTATTGTCTTAAGTGATCATGCTGTGTGTCAGTATAAATGTGATAACTATTATGCTCCTGATTATGCAGAGGGTTTAATGTGGGATGATAAACAGTTAAACATTAATTGGTTACTACCTGATGAAGATATAATATTATCTGAAAAGGATAAGAATAATCCAAATTTTGACTTAAACTCTGTATATTTCGAAAGTAAGAAGTCAAAAAATTAAAAATTAGATATTTTGAGTAAAATGGGAAGAAAAAACATATTAATTACAGGAGGTGCCGGTTTTATAGGTTCACATGTAGTAAGACATTTTATTAATAGTTATCCTGAGTATAAGATTATTAATGTTGATGCTCTCACTTATGCAGGCAACTTGCTTAATCTGAAGGATATTGAGGATAGAGAAAATTATACTTTTGTAAAAGCTGATATATGTGATTTTTCTGAAATGCAAAATCTTTTCAGAAAGTATGAAATAGATTCTGTTATACATCTGGCTGCAGAGAGTCATGTAGACCGATCTATAACTGATCCGTTCTCTTTTGCCCGTACAAATATAATGGGTACTCTAAATCTTTTACAGGCTGCCAGAGAGTATTGGAACAATGATTTCAGCAATAAACTGTTTTATCATGTGTCTACTGATGAGGTATATGGATCACTTGAATTTGGAGAGCATCCATTTACTGAGACTACATCTTATGATCCACACTCACCATATTCAGCTTCGAAAGCATCTTCGGACCATTTCGTCAGAGCTTATAGGGATACATATGGGCTGCCAATAGTAATCTCTAACTGTTCCAACAATTATGGACCTTACCAGTTTCCCGAAAAACTTATTCCATTATTTATAAATAATATTCGTCACAATAAACCATTGCCTGTCTATGGTAAGGGAGAGAATGTAAGAGACTGGCTGTATGTAGAGGATCATGCCAAAGCAATTGATGTAATATTTCACAAAGGTAAACGAGGGGATACATATAATATTGGAGGACTCAATGAGTGGAAGAATATTGACCTGATTCATCAGGTTGTGAAAGTTTGTGATAAACTATTAGGGAGAGCAGAAGGTGAGTCAGAAAAACTTATAACCTATGTTACCGATAGGGCCGGTCATGATTTGCGTTACGCTATTGATGCGACTAAACTGACTTCCGAGCTTGGTTGGAAACCATCACTTCAGTTTGAGGAAGGGCTTGAGAAGACAGTTAGATGGTATCTTGACAATCAGGACTGGCTTGATCATGTAACTAGTGGTGAATACATGAACTATTATAAACAAATGTATGGCGAATAGATGATATTACATGCCTAAGTTATATGCTATACTCACACCGGGTGTAACAAAGTTTTTCTTTCTTATTGCGCTGTTTTTTGATCCAAATCCCATATCAACAAAGATAGAGAGTTCTATATTTTGAAAGGAGTAACCGGCTAGCGGAGCAAATGCAAATGCTGCATAATTACCACCAAATGCGGCACCTATGCGTGGTTCAAAAAATAATCCATCTTCAAAGCCTATCTTGGTAATCCTGTATCCAACCAATGGCATAATATAATTGAATCCATCATCTGCATTATTGAGGATACTTGAAACCAGCTTACCTTCTCCATATGGGTTATTAAAGCCTTTTATGCTAAGTGAAATGAAGTTATTGCCAGTGGATGAAACATAATTATCCACTGTCAACCAAGCTATAGTACCGCCGGCTCCGAACTTTTTATCGCGCTCACTGTTTGTAACTATACCAATGTCACCAGATATCCTGATGTAGTTGTTGTACTGGCCTTTAGCGCTCATTAAAATGACAATTGTAAATAACAGAGTAAAGTATAATTTTTTCATATCGGATAATTAATAATTTCAGACGTCTAAATTATAGTATTATTTTATCTTAAGCAATTTTTATATTACATTTACATTTAAACTTAAAGCTTTATTCTGAAATTTTATTTGAATTATAGGTTATTGGTAAAAGCAAGAATTTAAAGAGAATATTGTATGATTAGTAAATCGTCAAAGATATATGTGGCAGGGCATAGGGGGTTGGTTGGCTCTGCAATATGGAATAATCTGAAAAAGAAAGGCTATACTAATTTAATTGGCAGAACCCATAAAGAGCTCGATCTTATGAATGGCTCTGAAGTTTCCAGGTTTTTCGATCAGGAGAAACCTGATTTTGTATTTCTGGCTGCAGCACATGTCGGTGGTATCATTGCCAATAATAATTACAGAGCTGATTTTATATACAGAAATCTACAGATTCAAAATAATGTGATTTCAGAGAGTTTCCGTCATAACGTAAAGAAACTGCTCTTTTTGGGGAGTACATGTATCTATCCAAAAGAGGCGAGTCAGCCTATTTCAGAAGACTCTTTACTTACCGGACCACTGGAATATACAAATGAACCATACGCCATTGCAAAAATTGCCGGACTTAAGATGTGTGAGAGTTTTAATATTCAATATGGCACAAACTTTATTGCGGTAATGCCCACAAACCTATATGGACCAAATGATAATTTTGATCTGGAAAAGAGTCATGTTCTTCCTGCAATGATAAGGAAGATCTTTCTTTCAAAGGCTTTGATGGATAACAACTGGGATACGATAAACAGAGACCTCAATGTTCGCCCTGTAGAAAAGGTAAACGGAGAAAGCAGTAAAGATGAGAAAGTGTCGATACTTGGAAAATATGGAATCACAGACAAGCATGTAAAGCTCTGGGGAACAGGCAAGCCATTAAGAGAGTTTCTCTGGAGTGAAGAGATGGCGGATGCGTGCGTGTTCATAATGGAGAATGTTGATTTTTCTGACTTAATAGAAGATAAAAAAGAGATACGAAACTGTCATATAAATATTGGTACAGGAAAAGAGATATCAATTCATGATCTTGCATTACTTATCAAAGAGACCATCGGATATGATGGTGAGATACTTTTTGATGATTCAAAACCTGATGGTACTATGAGAAAACTGACTGACGTAACCAAATTAAATAATCTTGGGTGGAAGCATAAGATTGAAGTTGAGGAGGGAGTTCAGAAATTGTACAATTGGTATATTCAGAATATATGAAAATTGTGGTATAAATAACTTCCTATTGTAAGTAAACTTCACTATTTTTGCACGTCATTATTTAAACAGAATCAGATGAATAGAGATAAGCACATCTTTGAAATAATAGAAAAGGAGCGAGATCGTCAGTTAAAGGGTTTGGAGCTGATTGCTTCTGAAAATTTCGTTAGTGAGCAGGTAATGGAAGCTGCCGGCTCTGTCCTTACAAATAAATATGCAGAAGGTTATCCTGGTAGAAGATATTATGGTGGCTGTGAAGTTGTTGACCTAAGTGAGCAGCTTGCAATAGACAGATTAAAGCAATTGTTCGATGCAGAATGGGCAAACGTTCAGCCACATTCAGGAGCACAGGCAAATGCTGCTGTATTTCTTGCTTGCCTTAAAGCAGGTGATAAATTCCTGGGTTTAAACCTTTCTCATGGTGGTCACCTAACTCACGGTTCTCCTGTTAATTTTTCAGGATTGATGTTTCATCCACTTGAATATAATGTAAGAGAAGATGATCAGCATGTCGACTATGATCAACTGGAACAGGTTGCACGTACTGAAAAACCGAAGTTGATTATTGCAGGTGCTTCAGCTTATTCACGTGAATGGGATTATGCACGTATCAGAAAAGTTGCTGACGAGATCGGCGCAATTTTTATGGTTGATATGGCACACCCGGCAGGATTAATAGCTGCAGGTTTACTTGAAAATCCGGTTAAATATGCACATATAGTTACATCTACAACGCATAAAACACTTCGCGGACCACGTGGTGGGGTTATTCTGATGGGTAAAGATTTTGAAAACCCATGGGGTGTAAAAACTCCAAAGGGTGAGACGAAAATGATGTCAGCTATGCTTGACTCAGCAGTTTTCCCGGGTATGCAGGGAGGTCCCCTCGAACATATTATTGCTGCTAAAGCTGTTGCTTTTCATGAAGCACTTCAGCCTGAGTACAAAGTTTATCAACAACAGGTTAAGAAAAATGCAGCCACAATGGCGCAAGCATTTGTCGATCTTGGATATAATGTAGTATCGGGTGGTACAGATAATCATATCATTCTTGTAGATTTGCGAAGCAAGTTCCCAAATCTGACAGGTAAGCAAGGCGAGAATCTGCTGGTAGAGGCTGATATTACCGTAAATAAGAACATGGTGCCTTTCGATGACAGATCGCCATTCCAGACTTCAGGACTCCGTTTCGGTACACCTGCTATAACAACTCGCGGTGCAAAGGAAGATCTTATGGGTGAAATTGTTGAGATGATTGATAAGGTTCTGGCAAATCCCGAAGATGGTAAAGTGATTTCTTCTGTTCGTGAGAAGGTGAATGAAACAATGAAAAAATATCCAATTTTTGCTTGGTAATGTAAAAACAGTTACTGGCTTTTTCTTAGACAATATCAAACGAGGAGTGGTTGAACTATTCCTCGTTTTTATTTATATTTGCATATAACAGGCAGATTTGAAATCCTACAGTAGATAGTTTATGAGTATCCTTCAAACAGAAATTCAGTTTATACCGGGTGTTGGTCCTAAAAGAGCAGCACTATTAAACAAGGAGATAGATGTTTTCACTGTTGGGGATCTCTTAAGATGGTATCCGTATAGGTATATTGACAGAACCCGTTTCTATTATATTCATGAAATTGACAACACCCTTGCATATATTCAGATAAAAGGGAAAATAACTGCATTCGAGACTTTTGGTGAGGGGCGAAAAAGGCGACTGGTAGCGCATTTCACAGATGGTACCGGTTTTATTGATCTTGTCTGGTTTCAGGGTATTCGTTTTATCGAAGGAAAATATAAGCTTAATCAGGAGTATATAGTTTTTGGCAAACCTAATCTTTTTAATGGTAAGTGGAATATAGCTCATCCAGAAATAGATCCTTTTTTAAATGAGTCAGATTTGCCTCAGGGACTGATGGCAATGTACAATACAACTGAGAAAATGAAAAATCATTATCTCAACTCAAAGGCTATGCAGAAGATTATTGAGAATGCATTCAGCTTAATCAAAGATAGACTGCCTGAATCTCTTTCTTCTGATGTTATAACTGATGCAAAGCTAATATCTTTTCATGATGCTGTTGAGAATATCCACTTTCCTAAATCACCTGCTAATCTGAAGGATGCTCAATATAGATTAAAATTTGAAGAACTGTTTTATATCCAGTTGAATATCGTCCGTTATGCATCTGATAGAAAGGGAAAATTAAATGGTTTTGTTTTCCATAAGGTGGGTGAGTACCTGAACAATTTTTACAAAAATAATCTGCCATTCCCTTTAACCGGTGCACAGAAAAGGGTTATTAAAGAGATTCGCAAAGATACCGCATCAGGAAAGCAGATGAATCGTCTTCTACAGGGTGATGTTGGAAGTGGAAAAACATTGGTAGCTATAATGTGTATGCTGATAGCTTTGGATAATGGCTTCCAGGCATGCTTGATGGCTCCAACAGAGATTCTTGCTTCCCAGCATTACGAAACATTCACCAAAATGCTGTCAGGAATGAATCTAAGAGTAGAGTTACTGACAGGTTCAACTAAAAAGAAGGATAGGGAGGAGTTGCATGCAGGACTGCAATCTGGTGAAATAAATATTTTAATTGGTACTCATGCGCTTATAGAGGATGTAGTACAGTTTAAAAATCTGGGGTTTGTTGTTATTGATGAGCAGCACCGTTTTGGGGTAGCACAGAGAGCAAAGCTATGGTCTAAAAACAACCGCCCGCCACATATACTGGTGATGACTGCTACACCTATACCTCGTACTCTGGCTATGACTGTATATGGCGATCTTGATGTATCTGTAATTGATGAATTACCACCTGGAAGAAAACCAGTGCAAACATTGCATCGATTTGACAAAAAGCGGGGTGAGCTATATAATTTTATAAGGAAAGAGATCAATTCTGGTCGCCAAGTCTACATTGTTTACCCATTGATTGAAGAGAGTGAAACGCTCGACCTAAAAAATCTGGAAGAGGGATATGAGCATATAAAAGAGGCTTTCCCTGAGTTTTCAGTTTGCAAAATGCATGGCAGGATGAAGCCAGCCGAGAAGGATGAAGTTATGCAGAAGTTCGTTTCAGGTAAAGCAGATATAATGGTATCTACAACAGTAATTGAGGTTGGGGTTAATGTGCCAAATGCCAGTGTTATGGTAATAGAGAGTGCACAAAGGTTTGGTCTGTCTCAGTTGCATCAGTTAAGAGGAAGAGTAGGTAGGGGTGCGGATCAGTCATATTGCATTTTAATAACCCCTTATGAATTGTCATCAGATACCCGTAAAAGGATTGAGATAATGACAGAGAGTAACGATGGATTTGTTATTGCTGAAGCTGACCTGAAACTCAGGGGCCCGGGAGATCTGGAAGGAACCCAGCAGAGCGGGATTCCATTCGATCTCAAAATTGCTGATATCGTTAAAGACAACGATATATTGTTCAGGGCACGTGAAATTGCAGAAAAATTAATCGATAATGACCCCTCTCTTGAACTGCCTGAGCATGAGGTGCTTAAACATCAGCTTAAACTGCTCGGAGGTAATCGTTACGACTGGAGCAGAATAAGCTGAAAGGTCCAAACAGTTCAATTATATTATTCAGTTTTAATAACCAGTTCTTTACCCTGCTCAAGTAATTCATGTGAGATAAACCAGCCGTCAACTACTTCACCTCCATAGGTAATCTGGTTAATTTTTTTACCATTACCATCTTTTCTGATAGTGAACTTGTTGCCTGTACCTAGTCTGAACTTAACTTCATCAAACAGCGGAACAGTTACAATATACTCCGGATCGGCCGGAGAGTATGTATATAATCCTATTGCATTCAATACATACCAGGCAGACATCTCACCAGCATCATCCATACCTGCATATGCAAGTCCCTCAGCTCCCATATCATAAAACCTGTTCATGATACTATCAAGTACACATTGTGCCTTCTCCTGGCGATCTATAAAGTAATAGGTATAAGGAATACTGTGTCCCGGTTGGTTGCCATGGCAATAATTGCCTATGAATCCTGTCATATTATGAAGTTCAATTCCATTCCACGGTTCTGTAAACAGTGAATCAAGCTTCTTGTCGATAGCTTCATAACTTGGATAAAGATCAATCATTCCTTTAACATCATGAGGTGCAAAGAAGAGAGAATTCCATGCATTTGCTTCACGATACATATAGGCAAAATAGGCATAATAAGGATCGAAGTCTTCAATCCACTTACCCTCTTTGGTGCCATTATCCACCTTACCACGCCAGAAACCGGTTGAAGGGTCAAACAGATTTTTATAGTTCATTGAGCGACCCATCAGCAGCTCATAATTTTCTGTATCTCCAATCTCTTTTGCTACAAGAGCAGTAGCGTAATCGTCGTAAGCATACTCAACCGTTTTGGTAACTGCAGCTTTATACTCATCCCAAAATGGAACATTAGTTGTATCTTTTTCAGCAATCCACCCTTTCTCTATATACTCGTCAAGATATGGTCTTCCACCACGACCCGGAACTGTGGCATTTTTTAATAACAATGCATAAGCTCTCTCAAGATCAAAATCTTTTATTCCTCTGAGCCAACTACCTGAAACAAATACCGAAGCGTGGTCACCATGAAAGAATGTAGGCATATATCCGCCTCTCTTCTCACCTTTATCAATGATTGATTTAATAACATCTGTTGTCACATCAGGTGATACCATTCCCAGCAACACAAGTTTGTTCCTGTAATCATCCCAGAACGATGGATTAGTATAATATCTGAAACCCTCATTTACAACTTCACCTCTCTCGTCTGTAAAGTCGCCATTCACATCACTTCTCAATGCAGGCCATAAAAACGAACGATACAGAGTTGAATAAAAAATTCCTTTCTCACGTTCAGTGCCACCACTCACTTCAATATTCGACAATAGTTTATTCCATGTGTTATCTGCCTCTTTACGAACCTGATCAAAACTTTTATCAATCATTTCCTCCTCCAGGTTCATCTTTGCATTCTCAACACTCACAAATGAGAACCCAATCTTTAACTCCAATGGGCTATTTTTTCCATTATTCCCGAATTTAACAACAGATACTTCATGCTGGTCATTCTTTACTTGCTCTATTTCGTCAATAGGGTAGTTAGAAACAGCAAAAAAATATATTTTACCCTCTGCGTCCTGAAAACCTGTGAAGGAATAATCACCACTCTTTTCTATTGCCCAGTCCCTCACTCTGTTATTAGTGCGTGTTATATCAACAATAAGTTTTTTATCAGATCCATCATTGTAACTATATTTATGATATCCTGATCTTAAAGTGGAAGTAAGTTCAGCATTTATACCATACCTCTCTAAAAATACCTGATAGTATCCCGGATGTGCAGATTCATTCTCATGACTATATTCCGATGCGAAATCGGTTGGATTTACATCTCCTGTTACAGGAAGCACAGGCAGATGGAGTAGGTTCCAGTGACCCTTATTGGTGTGAGCAAAACCAAAAATTACAGTATCTTCATACTGATAGCCGGCTCCACTTCTGAATTGTGTCACAGGACTTAGCTGAACCATTGCATTCGGAAGTGATGATCCAGGGAAAACCTCTGCTCCCCATGTGCGCTCTTCCCAAGTGCGTACATAGCCAAGGTCTTCAGGTTCCCACAAAGTAGCTGTTCCAAGGAATGGGTTAACATAGCTTGTTAAGCCTTTCTCCGATATAGATGTACAGCCTGATAAGATAATTGAAAGGGTGATAATCGTAGATAAAAGTCTCATTTTAATTATTTCTATGATATATGTATTAAATTAATGCAATTACGAACCTAATCATAAATGTAATAATTCACAAACTATTTTTATAATGAATTGATTGTATTAATCAATATAATTCTCTTTTTGTAAGTATGCAGCAGACTCAATTAACATGCATCCGCTGAGCTGTTCTGTCAGCCCTGTTGTATTACCGGGTTTTACACGCCAGTTGGGACTAAAAAGAAAGTTTTGTTTATTAGTGCCTTCATTCCATAATGTCTCGGCATTTAGTTTGATAAACTGTAAATATCTTCTGCGAACAGGTTCATCAAGTCTTTCCTGAATTATAAGCTGAGTGAAATATCTTACAAATATACCTTTGAAGAGTCCTCCATCCCCGTCACCTTCACTCTTTAATATAGAGTTGTTTACCAAGCTGCTCATTGTATAGTCGGCAGCCAGAGCAGCATCATTCAGATAACTTTTTTCATTTAATATTTTATGTAATTCAACTGCAGCTCCTAAATATGTACCCTGGTTATATGTAAAAATCCAATCTTTATTAATTTTACCCTCTCTTGAGTCAATACTATCCCAGACAGCACCTGAATTTGTATTCACCAATGTTGATTTTAGCCAGTCATATATTCGCAGTGCCCACTCTTTATCTTCAGGGTTACCAAACTCCTGGTAAAGACGTGCTGCAAGTATGGCAGCAGGGCCATTTGAACAGGCATTCTTACTCCATTCCATACCCTTTTTCCATGTGATACCTCCGCCGGCATTATCATTCCAGCCCTCTTTTATATATCCCCATAGTTCAAGAGCTGCATCTTTATACTTTGGGTCGTTTGTTGCTTTAAAAGCCCTAAGTAAGGCTAAAGCATTCCACTCCATGTCATCATAGAAATCATTATTCCAGGTGTTGCCGTTTCTGGCTTTTACACCTGTGAACCACTGTTCAATTATAGTTTTATATGATTGGTTATTAGTCCTCACATATGCATCTATTACCACATCCAGAGCATGTGCATTTGGCCAATACTGAAAGGTAGTATTACCACCATTATTAGTATTAAAATATTGTCCGCTGCTATTCCAAAAAGATGAAATTAAAGCATCACTGCTTGAGTTTGCAGCATCATTCCAGTTTATCTCTACTTTATCATCATCATCATCTTTATCCCCATCACCTGGTATATCACCTTTTTCGCATCCCCAGGCAAAAAGTATGAATAGCATTAGCAGATATTGATAGTTTTTTTTCATAAGAGTAATTTATTTAAAATAATAAAGTATGGGAATAACCTATTGGTAATTCCCATACTACTTTCCTCATCTGTCAAGGTGCTGTAACTGAATGAGTATATGGCTGGTCTGCCTGAAGATATATTGTATATACAGCAGGGTTCCCATCATAATTACCCATCAATTTCCATTTATTATCCCATTGTGTAGGATTCACCAGTTTTAAGTAATAATATGATTCGGGACTGTTCGCAT
>NZ_JAQVHI010000004.1:0-97240 GCF_028696275.1 Lascolabacillus sp. | reverse complement strand
GTGACCCCGGAGGGGCTCGAACCCTCGACCCATTGATTAAGAGTCAATTGCTCTACCAACTGAGCTACGGAGTCATAATTTGATCGCAAAGGTAAATAAAAAAGGAACAAAACTACAAAGTTTGTTCCTTTTTTATTCCGTTTCAATATCCTTAGAGATCTGAAAGCTCTGAGCCGGCTTTAAACTTAGCTGTTTTTTTGGCTGGTATATTGATAGGCTGTTTTGTGCGTGGGTTGATACCTTTTCTTGCACTTCTTTCTGAAACTGAGAATGTTCCAAAACCTACTAATACTACTTTACCACCACTTTTTACTTCTTCGGAGATTGTTTCTAAAGTTGCGTCCAATGCTTTTTTGGAATCAACCTTGCTAAGACCAGATTTCTCTGCAATAGCGCTAATTAGTTCTGATTTATTCATAAGAAAACGTAAATAAAGAAATTAAACAAACTTTAAGTATGGGCTGAAGCCCTGATTTGGCGTCAAATATAGATTATTAAATGAAAACAATCAAGAAAAAAGGTAAAAAGTATTTGATTTTTCTGAAAATTTGCTTTTTATAGGTCTAAAAACCTTATAAGCTTCGAAATAATACGTATTTTTGCGCCTCAACAGCAGATTTCAAATCATGAATAATTATAGAAATAGCTTTTCAGGCATGTTACCTACTGTAACAAAAAATTTACTTATTATTAATGTTATAGTATGGTTAGCACAATTCGTTTTACTAAGGAGGGGAGGGATCGACCTGACTCAGCAGTTTGGTTTGCATTTCCCATTTTCTGATAACTTCAGGATATATCAGCCCATAACTTATATGTTTCTTCATGACCCTTACTCTTTCTCTCATGTATTCTTCAATATGTTTGCAGTATTTATGTTTGGAAGAACCCTAGAACAGGTTTGGGGTCCTAAGCGTTTTCTGACATATTATCTGATTACCGGGATTGGGGCTGGATTGGTTCAGATTATAGTGATGTACCTTAGAGTAAGTGCAGTTGTTCCGGCAGACATGTTTTATGCGGTTAATACTGTTACTGTTGGTGCTTCCGGAGCTGTATTCGGTATTCTGCTTGCCTTTGGAATGTTGTTCCCAAATGCACAGTTATTCATTATCCCGTTTCCATTCCCTATAAAGGCTAAATGGTTTGTAATAGGTTACGGTCTCGTGGAGCTGATTTTTGGTGTTTCAAACCGTATAGGCGATAATGTTGCTCATTTTGCACACTTAGGTGGCATGCTGTTTGGCATTTTTATGATTTTGTACTGGAGAAAAAAGGACAGGTCTCATGGCAGATATTATTGACAACTTAAAACTGAAATACAAGTCAGGTACTGTACTGACAAAGCTAATATTTATCAATGTTCTGGTATTTGCTGCTTTAAAAGTTATCGATGTTATCTTCATTCTGTTTAATATTCATAGTCTGGATCTGATAACATTACTGGGTGTACCCTCAAATTTGCAGCTACTTACACAGAGGTTCTGGACACCTGTAGCATACATGTTTGTTCACGAAGGTTTTTTACATATCCTTTTTAACATGTTGTGGCTCTACTGGTTTGGTCAAATATTTATGCAGTATTTTACAGGACGCACACTGGGTAGTTTGTATGTACTGGGTGGACTGGCAGGTGCTATCCTATACGTTATTGCATTTAACACTATTCCTTATTATCTGGATATGGGAAGGGGCTGGATGATTGGTGCATCTGCGGCTGTAATGGCAATTGTAATGGGTGCTGCGTTTTACAGACCTGAACTTAAACTGAACCTTCTCTTTATTGGACAGATAAAAATTGTTTATATTGCGATTTTCGCATTCGTTTTGGATTTCATGTCTCTAGGCAGTGCCACAAACCCTGGTGGACATGTAGCTCATATTGGTGGTGCCCTGCTGGGATATTTATTTGCCATACAATATAAAAAAGGTACAGATATTACCGGGTGGATGAGTCGCCTGATAGATTTGTTTGCAGGATTATTTAAACCTCACAGAAAGAAACCCAAGATGAAAGTGTATCACAGTAGAAAAGAGACAGACTGGGATTATAATTATCGGAAGAACTCAGAGCAGGAGGAAATTGATGCTATATTGGATAAGTTGAAGAAGTCCGGTTATAGCGGATTAACTCCTGAAGAAAAAAAGAAGCTTTTTGATGCCAGCAAGAAATAAAAAAAGAAAATTCAGAGATGTAGTGAAATTGGTTATATTTTTAACCAATATATTTGCTATTGCACTTCTTTTTAGTTCTTTTCTTGCATGGAATGTATCTACTCTAAAAACTAATCTCTTTTCATATATTGGCCTTGGTTTCGGTTTCATTTTACTGTTAAATATCGCATACCTTGTTTTCTGGCTTCTGTTCTCTAAATGGAAATATGCGGCAATCTGTCTGATCGCTTTACTAATATGTTATAAGCCTGTTACAACATTTTTTCCTATAAAAATAAATCAACCTAAGGCTCCTGAAAAGTCAATTCAAATACTTACTTATAATGTACAGGGATTTCCTAAGGAACGGGATAAGAATTCAAAGGAGCGACCTATTCTGGATTATATTTCAGAGACTGATGCTGATATTGTATGTTTACAAGAGTATCTGGTAAGCAAAACAGGTCAATCAATATTCTCACAGCAGGATGTAAACCGTAAACTGAGTATGTATCCTTACAGGTCTGTCACCGGCCTTGAGTCATCAGGCAAGTATCATATTCTGGGACTAGCTTGTTTCTCTAAATACCCGATAGAGGATACTCATGAAGTTGTGTTTGAATCATCCTATAACGGAGCTGCTGTTTACACTATAAATATTGAAGGTAAAAGATATACAGTTGCTAATGTTCATTTGGAGTCTAACAGTATAATGGCTGAGGATAAAAAACTTTATAGTGACTTCCTGCAAAATACAGATTCAGTTAAATTAGAAACTGTGACAACTAACATACGAAATCGTCTGGGTAGTGCTTATCGTATGAGAGCTAAGCAGGTAAATCAGGTAAAGGATTATATTAAGACGCAGGGTACACAAGGCACTATAATCTGTGGTGATTTTAATGATACCCCCATTTCTTATGCTTATAATCAGATGAAAAAGGGATTGCAGGATGCTTATGTATCCACTTCTTTTGGACCTGGCATCACTTATAACGAATATCTTTTCCTTTTCAGGATAGACTACATAATGCACAGCGATAATTTTAAGGCTTATCAGACTAAAGTAGATAAAATTGATCACTCTGATCATTATCCTTTAAGAACTTGGCTGGAGTTAGATGTTACTGAATAGATTAAATATCTGATTTGCACCTGAAAAATTAATTGATTAGTTTTGATTAAAACTCATGATTTGAAACTATCTTGCATCTGGGAATAACTACTTACCGGAATCATTTTAGTGTCGGAAGTCAATCTCCTGAATAATTAACAGAAACAAAGAAATAAAATGTATAAAATAAGTAAAGAATTTGCTTTTTCTGCTGCTCACTCTCTTTTTGGATTACCGGAGGAGCATCCTTGCAGTCGCCTTCACGGACATAATTATGTTGTAACTGTGCATCTTAAAGCAGATAAACTAAATCCTCAAGGGTTTGTTCGTGATTATAATGAACTTAGTTTTGTAAAAGATTATATCGATAAAAACCTCGATCACAGAAATCTGAACGATATTATGGCTCCGCTGAACTCATCTGCTGAAAATATTGCAAAAATGTTATTTGAAGCATTCAAGCCTAAACTACCGGAGCTTTATGCTGTAGAGGTGAGCGAAACCCCCAAAACTTCGGCTATATATGAACCTTAATGTAAACGAAATATTTTACTCCTTGCAGGGTGAAGGTGGAAGAACCGGACAGGCATCTATTTTTATCAGACTTGCAAAATGTAATCTTGCCTGCAGCTTCTGTGACACTGATTTTGAAAGGGGTGTGAAGATGTCTCTCGAAGAGGTTTTTAAAGAGATAGAGAAATATAACTGTAAATGGATTATATGGACTGGTGGTGAGCCGGCATTACAGCTGAATGACAAAATTGTTGCATTTTTTAAAGAGAGGGGCTACCTGCAAGCAATCGAAACTAACGGCACTAAAAGAATACCTTCAGGTATTGATTACATAACCTGCAGTCCCAAGCAGAATTTTGAGATAGTAAAGGAGTTAATCCCTGAGGTTGATGAACTAAGATTTCCAATTCAAAAAGGAGATCCTTTACCTGACATTTCAATTTTACCTAAGACAAACAGATACCTGCTAAGTCCAATTTTTGATAACGATAAAGTTATTCAGGAGAATGTGGATTACTGTATCTCTCTTATAAAGGATAATCCTGTGTGGGCACTTAGTTTGCAAACACATAAATTAATTGGAATAAGGTGACATGACTAAATTTTGCATTACCATATTAGGCTGTGGATCAGCAATGCCAACAACACTTCACAACCCACCATCGCAGCTAATAGAAATGAATGATAAGCTATTCATGATTGATTGTGGAGAAGGTACACAGCTTCAGATGCGTAAATTTAAGGCTCGTATGAGCAAGCTTCATTCTGTTTTTATTTCACACCTGCATGGCGACCATATCTTCGGTTTGCCTGGTCTGCTTTCCACGTTAAGTCTGCTTGGAAGAACTGCCGACCTGAATATTTATGCTCATAAAGAGATAGATTTTTTAATTAACCCTTTTCTTACCTATATGGGTAATCACATATCATTTAAGATAAATGTGATTCCTATTAATCCACACTCAGAAGAGATTATTTTTGAAAATTCTTCAATAAAAATTCACTCTTTCCCATTAAATCACAGAATAGATTCTAACGGTTTTTTATTTGAAGAGAAGAAATCAGCAAGTCATATAATCAGAGAAATGATTGATTATCACAAAATTCCCTATCATATGATTTATAATATCAAAAGAGGGGATGACTTTATCACTACTGAGGGAGATGTTATTAAAAACGAGACTCTTACTGTTCCGGGAACACCTTCAAAGAAATATGCATACTGCTCTGATACTGCTTATGACCCGGATGTTGTTAAGTACATAAAAAATGTTGATCTATTATATCATGAGGCTACATTTGCAGAAAGTGAAAATAAAAGAGCGGAAGAAACATATCATTCCACTGCAGGTCAGGCTGCAACTATTGCTAAAATGGCTGAAGTAAAGAAGCTTGTTATTGGACATTTTTCTTCCAGATATAATGAACTAGGAGTGCTTCTTAAGGAAGCATCATTAATTTTTCCTGAAACTGAACTTGCATCTGAAGGAAAAATATTTGAACTTTAGCTTTTTTATTGATGCAGCTAGAATTGATGTAATTTAGTACTATGAGGCTTTTCTATTTAGTATTGATCTCTTTTTGTTTCTCAGTTGGAACTTGCTTTTCTACTGAGCGCAATACTTTTATAGGGATGCCAGACAGCCATCTTAACTTTAATAATCAGAATCAATTTTATCACCAGCCCAATATAGGTCAGGATAGTGTAGTCATTAAACTTGCTGAGAATCGCCTCATAATCGAAAATCTGCCAAAAGACGACATTCTGGAAATTTATAATATTATGGGAGTAAAGGTCTATAACAGAAGGATAAATGCTGGCACAAATGAGTATATACTATCACTCCCAAAAGGTTATTACATATTAAAAATAGGGAAATTAACAAAGAAAATTGCAATAAGATAAGTTTTTATTCTCTTTTTCATATCTTTGTCAGTTGATCGAAGTAGATAATAAGGTTATCATTCTTCCAAAGAGTTAATTAAAAAGCTGGTAGATAAAACTATCTGCTTATTCAAACTAAAGTTATTAAAAATCAATCATTATGAACATCGCAATTGTTGGAACTAGCGGAGCTGTAGGACAAGAGCTGCTTCGTGTTTTGGAACAGAGAAATTTCCCTGTTAAAGAATTACATCTATTCGGCTCTTCAAGAAGTGCCGGAACATCATATAATTTCAAAGGTAAACAGATTGTAGTTAAAGAGTTACAGCACAATGATGATTTCAAGGGTATTGATATTGCATTTGTTTCTGCCGGTGGTAGCACATCGCTTGAATTTGCTGAGACAATCACCAAGCACGGAGCCATTATGATTGACAACTCAAGTGCATTCAGGATGGACGACGAGGTGCCTCTTGTTGTTCCTGAAATTAATGGTGAAGATGCATTAAACCGTCCGAAGGGAATAGTAGCAAACCCTAATTGTACAACAGCTCAACTGGTGATCGCATTAAAACCGATAGAAGATATTACTTATATAAAAAAGGTTCATGTTGCAACATATCAGGCAGCTTCCGGTGCAGGTGCCGCTGCTATGAAAGAGTTGGAAGAACAATACAGAGAACTTGTTAAAGGGGAAAAGCCTACAGTATCCAAGTTTGCTTATCAACTTGCATATAATCTTATCCCTCAGGTGGATGTTTTCACAGATAACGGTTACACCAAAGAGGAGATGAAGATGTATTACGAAACTCGAAAGATTATGCATTCAAATATTGAAGTTAGTGCTACATGTGTACGTGTACCTGTAATGCGTGCACACTCAGAAGCCATATGGATTGAGACCGAACGTCCGATATCTATAGAGGAAGCTCGCGAAGCTTTCAGCAAGGCAGATGGTGTAAAGCTAATTGACAATCCTAATGAAAAAGAGTACCCAATGCCACTCGGCCTGGAAGGTACTGACCCTGTTTATGTTGGTCGTATACGTAAAGATTTGACTAATGAAAATGGATTATCATTCTGGACTGTTTCCGATCAGATACGTAAAGGTGCTGCCTTAAATGCAGTTCAGATAGCTGAATACATTATCAAAAACTCTTAAATCCTTTCTCATCAAAGTAAAGTTCGGATAAAGAAGAATATTATAAAACCAGCTGTTATCAGCTTTAATAAAAGACCGGCCAAAAAACCTGCAAATGCTCCAGATGCTTGTTTTGCGGCCGGTTTTAATTTGCTGCCTGTTATTAATGCTCCAATCAGCGCTCCAGCGAATGGACCCAATATTATACCCCATGGTCCGATAAAGAAACCAAACAGAAGTCCTATTGTCGCTCCCCAGACAACCTTCCTATTTCCTCCCTTCTTCTTTGTTCCCCATATAGGCAGTACATTATCAAGTATTGAAATTACAACTGTCACCACACCAAGTATAATGATTGTAACCCATGATATCTCATTCTGAGTAGTTGGTATAAACTTCAGGGCAAGCAATCCTGCCCAGCATAACGGCAGCCCCGGGAGGATAGGAGCAATAGTACCAACTGCCCCAACAATCAACAGCAGCGCAGACAGTATAATCCAGATTAAATCGGCCATAGTTTAATCTTTAGTGTTAGCAGAGTGTTCATGTTCATGAAGATGATCATGCTCCATTAAAACTCTGTGAGGAAGAGAACCATGTCCCAATATCTCTATAGGACAAGACTGATAAGCATTTGTAAGCCATTCCTGAGAGATATCACTCCCAGAGTGATAATGAAGTCCCTGGTTAACACAAGCTATATTCTTAACTAAAGAAATGATGGTGCCAACATCATGCGAAACCAGCATTATGGCAATTTCTTTGTTTATATCACCCAGAAGTTTATAAAAGTTGGTTTCGAAAAGTTTATCAACATAAGTACTTGGTTCATCAAGAATAATAAGCTTTGGATTATCAATGATTGCTCTTCCAAGGAGAACCCTTTGCAGCTGCCCTCCTGAGAGTTCACCAATTGCTCTTGGAAGAAGCTCTTCGATTCCCATTCTCTCTGCTACATCCTTTACTTTCTGCCTGTCTTTTGAGGAATAACGTCTGATTAATTGTTTATGGGGAGTAAGTCCTGAAAGTATTACTTCAGAAACAGAGATTGGGAATTTTTTATCAATCTGATTTATTTGAGGGAGATAGCCAATGTTCAATGATGGTACAACCTTACCGTTGTTGTAAAACTTAATAACACCATCCTGAGGTTCAATTAGTCCCAGTATAGTTTTTAATAATGTGGTCTTACCTCCTCCATTGGGACCAATTATTCCAAGAAAGTCATCTTCAAATATGGTAAGCGACACATCACTTAGCACATTTGGTTTATTTTCATAACCTACATTCAGTCTCTCTATCTCAATTAGCTTATTCATCTATTTCTTTTCAATAACTACAGAAAACTTGCAAAACTCAAATCATAAGTTTTTCAATTATTCCACTCTCGATAAAATTTCAGCTATGCGAATCAACTCTTCGTCCCATTTGTAGCTTAATGGATCTATCTCAAAAATCTCTGCTCCTACTTCAGAAGCAATAACTTCTGCATTTTTTTTATCAAACCCTTTTTGAATGAAGAGTGTATTTATATTCTCTTTTCTTGCAACATCCACTAACTCTCTGATTTGAGATAAAGAGGGACTCTTTCCCTCAAACTCAATACTATGCTGATGGAGGTTGTAATCCTCTGCAAAGTAACTCAATGCGGGATGGAATATTATAAAGGATCTTGCAGGTATATCTTCAAGTGCTGTACTAATAAGCTGATCTATACTATCCACTTTTGCAACAAATCTCTCCAGGTTTTCATTAAATATATCTTCATATTCAGGGTATTCAGAGATGAGAGCATCTGCCATATTCTGAACAAATATTTTCACAGCTTTAGGAGAAGACCACACATGTGGATCCATCGATTCATGATGATGATCCAAATCTCCATCCTCATGGTCGTGAATATGACCACCCATCAGCTCAATTCCCGCTGAACAATCAACAACTTTGACATCAGGATTATTGTCTGATAAGCGACTGCTCCAAGCTCTCTCAAAACCAAGGTCTCCCACCTTGAAGTAAATCTTGCTTTTAGCCATTTCCAGCATTACCGAGGGTGCAGGCTCATAAGTTTCGGGACTGGTTCCCGGTGGCACAAGCGTATTTATTCTGAATATATCACCAGCAATCTGATTCAGAAAGTATCGTTGAGGTTCAATCGTTACTGTCAATAGCTCCTTATCATCAACGCCATCTCTTTTGGACGCTGAGTTACATGAAAGGAAAAATAAAAAGACAATTATTACAGGAAAATATTTTTGCATCTTGTTAATTTGTAGACAAATGTAATAATTTTCATTCTCTGATGGAAATAGTAAACAAAGATTTAATAAATTTGTTTGTGGGACTTATTTTCACAGTAGACCTGACAATACAATATTCTACACGATAATTTATTATGCAACATAAAATAATAACTACAGAAGATGGCTCACACACCCTGTTTGTGCCTGAACTGAATGAACACTATCATTCTGTTAATGGTGCAATCCAGGAGTCGAAGCATGTCTTTATTGATACCGGTTTCAAATACTTCCTGGAGAAAAACATCAATCAGGATGACCAAAAGAGTATAAATATTCTTGAAATAGGTTTCGGAACCGGATTAAATGCTTTCCTCACTCTGATAGAATCTCAAAAGTTGAATGTAAATGTGTTTTACCAAAGCGTGGAGTTATACCCTGTCTCTATTAAAGAAGCAGAAAAACTTAATTACTTCGAATTAATAAATCAGTCTGAACAGAAAAAGTTTAAACAACAAACAAATTTGAGTGAATCAGAGCATTTTAAAGTAATAGATAAAACACTTTTCATGAAGCTTCACACTACTCCCTGGGAGAGAGCAGTTGACATTTTACCCGGATTCACACTACTAAAACAAAAGTTTGATTTTAGTAAATGTGAGAAGATCAGAGCTGACAGACTATTCAACCTAATCTATTTTGATGCTTTTGCACCGGACAAACAGCCGGAAATGTGGACAGAGGATATTTTCGGCAAAATATACTCTTTATCTGATGCAGATGCTGTTTTCACCACATATTGTGCAAAAGGAGTGGTAAGGAGAATGCTGCAAAGTGCAGGTTTCAAGATGGAGAGATTACCAGGACCTCCAGGTAAGAGGGAAATATTGAGAGGATCAAAATTATTAATATTTGACACAGAGTAATTAACTGAACAAGAAATTTATCTGTTTGTTTTATTAACAGGAACTTTTACTAAAACATTAAATTGCATCAATATGAAACTAAGAATTATTTTAATTTCTGCTGTAATTATGATTTCCAATCTACTATTTGCCGAAAACTTTGAGACTGACACCTTTAAAACTAAGTCAAATAAAGAAGTTGTAATTACATTTATAAAACATGGCTCACTGATGCTTTCATACGATGGATTGTATATACAGGTTGATCCTGTAACAATGTTCGCTGATTATTCAACTTTTCCTAAGGCTGATTTCATACTTGTTACTCATGAGCATGGTGACCACCTGGACATTAAGGCAATTAATAATTTAACGAAAGAGGATACCAGAATCATTATTAATCAATCGAGCCGTGATATAATTTCGAAAGGTGATGTGATGAAAAATGGTGATAATCTTAATCTGAGAGAAGATATTCATATAGAGGCTGTTCCTGCATACAACTATACCGAAGGAAGAGAAAAGTTTCATCCACGTCATCGCGATAATGGTTATATTCTTACAATAGATGGTCTGAACATTTATATTGCCGGGGATACAGAAGATATTCCAGAAATGAATAATCTAAAAGAAATTGATATTGCATTCCTACCTGTGAATCAACCTTACACTATGACTGTAGATCAAGCTGTTAAAGCAGCTAACATGTTTAAACCAAAAGTACTTTATCCATATCACTTTGGTGATACTGAGGTAGAAGCAATAAAATCAAGACTGGAAAATTCAGAGATAGAGGTTCGAATCAGGAGTATGGAGTAAGATATTTCATATGGAGTTATACCTGAATAAAAATAACAATTATGCAAGTTACACCTGAACATAACGAGAAGATTGCAAAAATCACTTTTGCATCAGTATATCCACACTATATTGCCAAAATAGAGAAAAAGGGAAGAACCAAAGAAGAGCTTCTGCAGGTAATTAAATGGCTTACCGATTATAACGAGAGTCAACTTCTGGAATTTATTGAAAATAAGACAACATTAAGAGAGTTTTTTGAAAACGCCACTCTCAATCCAAATGCCGAACTGATTACAGGAGTCATTTGCGGTTACAGAATAGAGAATATTGATAATCCAATAACAAGACAGATCAGATATTTAGATAAATTGGTTGATGAGTTGGCTAAAGGAAAAAGTATGGATAAAATATTAAGAAATCAGTCAAAATGAGTTCTTAAATATATTTTTATAATAACCCACATTTGTAGAGCGATAAGTTTGCTGATTTGTAAATTTATCGTTTCTTTTGTTGTATCAAAACTATTCTATGGAAATAGCTGCACGACTATCAGAAGCCGGGAAGGAATATAAAACCGGAGAATCTACAATTGTAGCACTACAACCTACAACTACCGAATTCAGAACAGGTGAGATTACATTACTGGTTGGTCCGTCAGGATCAGGTAAAACAACACTTTTATCGCTACTTGGATCTGTAATTTATCCTACCATGGGGAAAGTATGGGTTGGGGACACATGTGTTAATGATCTTTCAGAAAAGGAACTTGCTAAACTGCGATTGAAACATATAGGATTTGTCTTTCAGGGTTTCAATCTTCTGGCTCCGCTTAATGCACTGGAGAATGTGATGGAGCCCCTGTTGCTGCAGGGTGTGAGTCGGAAAGAAGCAAAGAGAAGAGCCATGAAACTTATCAGACAGTTTGGGATGGAAGACAGGATCTATAATCTCCCAAGAAACCTGAGTGGAGGACAACAACAGAGAATAGCTATAGCCAGGTCATTAATAACTGATCCTAAGTTAATACTGTGTGATGAGCCAACAGCATCTCTTGATCATAAAAGTGCCAAGATGGTAATGGAAATGTTAAGTCAGCTCTCACTTGACAACCGTGCAGTTATTGTAGTAACCCATGATGTCAGACTTAAAAAATATGCTGACAGAACCATATATGTTTCAGAAGGCAGAATTAGCGAAACGGCTATTGAGGACGAGTTTTAAGAAAATAAATTACATATGTACAGAAAAATAGCATTTTTTTTATCTGTTTTAATTTTAGCTTCCTGTGGCAGTAAACAGGAAAATAGCGAAACCGAGGCTACCTCAATTATTCCAGTGAATGTTGTAGGTGTAGGTAAGATCGTACCACAGGGAGGTGTGATTGAACTGGCTGCACCAGCAGCAGGTATAGTGATGGAAATAAATGCCAAGCCTGGTGAGAAGGTAAGTCGAGGTGATCTAATACTTACTCTTTACAATAGTGACGAGGAGCTTGCATTAAAAGAAGCGGATTCACGTATCAGAACACAAGAGATGTCTATTGAATCAGCAAAAATCACTATTGACCAGGAGCGTATTGCATACAGTGATCTGACCCGACAGTTGAATGATGCTAAAGAGTTACTTAGTGCAGGAGCTACAACAGGTGAAAATGTGAGAAGATTGCAAAGTGAGTTCGATCAAAAAACAGAACGATTGAAAATACTTGAGAATGACTACAACCTAAAGAAATCTCAACTCAATGAGATAAGAGTACAACGTGCCTCTAAAGCTAATGAACTGGATAAAACACTATTCCGTGCACCCTTGGATGGAACTTTGCTGGATATAACACCAAGAGAAGGAGAGGCGGTAAGTATGCATCAGCAATATGGACGTCTTTCACCTGATAAACCATTGGTTGTTATTGTGGAAATTGATGAGCTTTTTGCTGACAGACTTGATATAGGACAAACATGCTATATTAACCTGCATGGCGATTCGGAACTGGCTGCAACAGGTAAAATAAACAGAATCTCTCCCGACTTAAAAAAGAAATCACTATTCTCAGATAGTGGAACAGATCTGGAGGATCGTCGTATTCGTGAAATAGAAGTATCCCTCGATGAGATAAATAAAACACTTTTTATTGAGTCAAAGGTAGAGTGCAGGGTACAACTAAACTAACTGAATATGTTCACAACCGCATTTAAATTTGTTCGCTTTGAAAAATCCAAGAGCATGGGTATCCTGGCGGCAATTGTAATCAGTATCTACCTGATTGGCATTGAACTGGGCATGTTCTTTTATCTTGCTGATATTATAGGAGGGATTGTTGGCAATTCAAACCCAAAATATTCTCAGGTTTTCGTAGTGAAGAAACAGACAGAAAACGTAAACCAACTTTCACCTTTCGATATAAGATGGGTAAATCAATTAAGAAGTATTGAAGGAGTTGAAGATACTCATGGATTTGTAATTACAAACGTAGCTGTTAGATTTCCAAATGGCAAGGATGCTCCAGCTGTAATAATAGGTAGTGACTACCCTACTCTCGCTGCTGGTCCCTATGCAGAACTTGTCCATTCAGGTTCTATAGAAAACCTGGCAAATCCGGAGATAGTGTCTACCGACTTCTATGATAACAAAACACTTAGATATGATGTAAAACTGGGTACACGCTTCGAAATAAATGGGAAGTCGGCTATTGCCGGAGTAATTACAAAAGATGCGAAAGGATTTACCGCACCATTGATATATACAACTACCGACAAGGCGCGATACTATTCAGGCATGCCAAAATCACAGATAAGCGGTATAATTGTGACTGTACCCGACGCAACAAAAGTAGACGCCGTTACCGCAAAGATAAATCAAATTGCACCCGATCTCAAGGCATGGCCTAAAGATGAGATAAGAACAGCAACAATTGTGAATGTAATGACTGCTAATAACATGGGTATGAGTTTCGCTACGCTGGTACTGTTCGGGATAATAAGCGGATTCTTTATTATCGGACTTACCATGTATTCGGTAACGTATGACCGCATAAAGGATTATGGAACATTAAAAGCTATTGGGGCTTCCAGTGGTTATATCACAAGATTGGTTATCACACAATCTTTTATTTACGCTATATTCGGTTATCTTGTGTCTCTCCTGTTATTGATAATCTCCAAGATTGGTATGGCAAAAGGAGGACTTATTATTAGTCTCTCCCCCGCATTATTAAGTTTTCTCTTTTTTACAACATTGATAATATCTGTTGGCAGTTCCTATTTTTCAATACGTAAATTAAGAAAGGTGGAACCGTCTTCTGTCTTCAGGTAATTTTTTAATCAATTAAAAAATCATGTATAAATCTATCTTCATATATATAAACATAGTGCTGTTTTCAGCAGTTGCATTTGCTCAGGAAACCTATACACTTGATAAGGCTGTAACTTATGCAATGGATCATTCTCCCGTTTTGAACATCAATAAACTGAAACTACAAGAGGCATCAATTCAGGTAGATGAGAGCAAGCTGCAGTATGTACCGGACATATATCTTTCAGGTGACTTAAGACGCAACCTTATAATACCGGCTACTCCGGTACCTGCTAATGTTTTCGATCCCTCAGCATCGGAAGGGGAGCTTATGTATCTGAAATTTAATACCAAGTGGAACTCATCTGCAGGTTTGAATATGAAATATGACCTTTTCAACCCTGAAAAAGTAAATAGTGTTGCAAAGCAACAGCATCAGCTAAGAATTCAGGAATATGATACTGAAATGTCTGAAGCAGAATTAAAAGAAAAGGTTGCGCTTGCTTATGCCGACTGTATAATTGCTGAAGAGCAGGTGAAGTTACTTAAAGATGATGTTGTATATTTTGAGGAGCTTCTGGATAATGCCAATCAACTTTTCAAGAAAGAGCAAATTAGTTTATCCGAAAAAAATGATGCAAACAGAGCCTATAATGAGTCTGTTTCAAAATTCCTGGAGGCAGAAAAAATTGCTGGTGACAGGAAGGCTGAATTACTTTACCTTATAGGAAAGGATGTTACTTCAGAGAATATCGAATCACTTTTTTTAGAGGAAGATATCCCTTCACTGCTTGAAAAGGTTGAACAAAAGAAAACATCCAAAAACATTTTAAACGACTTGGAAGTTCTCCGTCAGCAGGAAGTTACAAATCTCGCATCACTTAAAGTGAAATCGGCTCAACTTAAATATGCCCCTACCCTTTCACTGAATGGATATCTTGGAAGCAATTACTACAATAACGATTTTTCTCTTTTCAACAATAATCATTGGAGAGGAAACAGCTATATCGGACTCTCAGTCATGTTGCCCATTTCCAGATCACTCAACACAACAAAAGAAGTATCACGACTACGCCTGCAACAGCAGATGGAAACTGAGAATCTTCGTGATATACGTAATAAACAGGAGAAAGAGCGACTAAACAATCTTTCACTGCTTCAGGTGAGACAGAAAAATTACCAGCTTAGCAGGGATAGCTGGGAAATGAGCCTTCAGAACTCAAAAGCTGTACAGCTGCAATATGAAAAAGGTTACATCCGACAATCAGATCTTCTCAATGAACAACAGAAAGCAGGTCAGTACCGCCATAATTTTCTTCAGGCAGCCTACGACCTATTCAATATCCTGATTACAATGGATTGATATTATTTGTTCAGTTCCTCTAAAGCCCTATCAGTCGCACTAAGCAGTGGCTCAATTGATATTGGCGAACCAACAGCATTTTTCATCCATAATTGAGGAATGATACTACCTTGCGTATACATTCTGTCAATCTCTGATGCCAGGTTCTTTCCACGCACCTGCTGTTCTATCTGGAAGTCGATCAAATGACCCATAGGATAGTTTGGAAGATAAAGAGGATAATCAATCATATGAGAATATATACCTAGTAGTATCTCATCTTCTCCACCAAGTACATCAGCATAATATTCATTCCAAACAGCTTTAGAGATCGAAATCACAGCATCCTTGAGTTGCGATGCTGTTGCATCAGGATTTGCATACAGCCACTCCCACACCTGGATATCGACAAGTGATACACCCATAATCTCGTAGCTTGACCAGAAATTATCAAGTGCCAGATAAAACTCATCTTCCGGGTTGGGATTCTGCAGTCCAAGAAGATCAAGATCCCTTTTCTGAAAGAGGAATGCCACAGCTTCTGTAAATGCAGTATTTGGCACACCATTGAGAACATAATAATCCACATCATTCATTGTGATCGTCTGTTCCACGTTATGTCCAAACTCATGAATTGCAATATTATATCCCTTATAGTCCATACCACTGTCACCTATTCTGGTACGTAATCTACTAACATCATTACGCATTTCAGCACCCCAGGCATGACCTGCACCACGTGATGCATCAACCGTAACCAGCGATGATATCTGCCTGGCTTTCTCTGTTGACCATCCCAGCTTCACCAATATATTTGGCAAATCTTTCTCCAAAGCCTCTGCATTTGGATATTTTGCTGAAGTAATAGCTGTAAGGCGATCTTCAGAAACGGTCTCTCCCGAACTGAATCCGTTATACCAAATATCAAATGGTTCTAACTTGCGACCTAGTCTGGCTTCAATAAATGCTGCTACCTTTTTCACTTGTGAAGATGAAATCAAACCTTTAAACAGCTCTTCCACATCTTTTTTAGGGATCTCCATTGTTCCATCAAATGCACGATCGATTTGCGTCGGGTAATGAGAAGAATATGGGTCCAGCTTTCTCATCACATGAAAATTTTTCAGGAAAATCTCATATCTCCTTATATCCTCAGAAGGAGAAGAGACTACATCGTTATCCCTCACTTCGTTTGTATATGGATTCCATATATATGTGTCGTTATTAATCACTTTGACAGGAATTGACTGATCAACAATGCGCTTCATCACCTGATATATCATCCTCTGTTTTTCAAGACCGTTTTCAGTATCAGCATAATTCGATTTAAGTTCATCACGCAATCCCCAGTGAGATATCAGTTTCATTCCGTCAGGAAACAGCTGCTCACCTTTATCATTACGCAGCTTATACATATTGATGTTATAATCAGAGATATAAGCATCAGCTTCAGTTAAAGTTTTCGATATCTCCT
Organism: Lascolabacillus sp.; assembly: GCF_028696275.1. Lineage (NCBI taxonomy): Bacteria > Pseudomonadati > Bacteroidota > Bacteroidia > Bacteroidales > Porphyromonadaceae > Lascolabacillus > Lascolabacillus sp. The sequence continues at coordinate 80,383 of NZ_JAQVHI010000004.1, read as the reverse complement.
GCTGAATATTAGCCGGCACTCTGGATATAAACCTGTCGCCCATACGAGCATATGCCCACTCCTGGCGGCTCCATTTTTCACCCAGTTCAGTTTTTTCTTCAAGTGAATAGAATGGAAAGTTTAGTGCAGTGATAAAAGCAATTTTATTTGAATAGAGGTCGTCATTTAAATGTGCAGATGCATCATAACTGCCAAACATCATATCAACCGGAGTAATATCAGGTCCAACAAGCTGTAATGGCATTTTCAGCTCAACATCCATTTTGTGGTAATAACCATTAATCACTTCAAAATTACGTTCAAGGGTAGTAAATAGTTTTGAAAGTTCTTCTGAATCGCTTACAAAAGAGGAGTTGCAAAAATCAACAAAATCTTCTGTTGTTCCGTCAGACTCGCGCCAAAGCTGCGCCACCTGCTTTACACCTCTCTCTATTCTGAAAGCATGATCCTCTCCCAGAGAATCTTTCATCTCTGAAATTAATTTATCAGCTGTTGCTGCTGAAATATACTCTGCTTCTTTCATATCATCACTTTTAATCTTATCTGTGTTACATGCCATAAATCCGAAGATTAAAGAGAACAGGACTATAAATATTAAATCTTTCATTTTATTCAGTGATTACATTTTACGTTATTTCTGCAAATTTAATATTGATAAACTGATTATTGAAAAAAACTGAATTAAAAACCGGTAATAATTATATCTTTGAGGAGTTTTATATGTTCTTGGATGGTGCAAATGATTATTCCTAACGATGTTTTCTTCTCACATATCCTAAATGAGATTAATGATGGGAAAAGTGTCAGGATTCCTTCAAAAGGGAACAGTATGTTGCCATTAATAAGACCTGAAGTGGATGAAATTGAGTTAAGTCCGATATCAGAAAACTCAATTCAAAAGGGGAATATCCTGTTGGCTGTTATCAACAATAACTATTATGTAATTCATAGAGCAGAAAAAATTTCATCAGAAAAGATAACATTAAGAGGTGATGGTAATATAAAAAAAAGAGAAATATGTCCAACTGACTCTGTAATTGCCGAAGTTACATGCATATACAGAGGAAATAAAAGAGTAACAAAATCGAGTCTTATCTGGAAAATAATGAGATTCTGTTGGTTTAAATCACCCTTGTTGCGTAGGATTTACCTGGGTATATACAGAAGAATTAGGCAGAAATAAAAAAAATATATGAATAACCTTACTATATCACTCTTTCTTGAACTAATAAAATCTGCAATCTGGAACAGAAAAGCTGAAGAGACCCTTTTTACAGATATTGATGAACAGATATGGACTGAACTTGTAAGCTTTGCTGAGTCACAATCGGTCAGCGCTCTCCTATATGATGGAATTATGACTTTACCTGAATCGGTCTGGCCAGACAGGAAGATTATATATAAACTATTTCTTCAAACACAGTTTATCGAAAAGCGAAACAGGAGATTTAATGAGGAGCTGAAAAACATTTTTTGGGAGTATGAGAAATTAAATACACCTTTTATCCTATTAAAAGGTCAGGGAAACGCTCTTTTTTATCCTATTCCAAATCACAGAAGTCCTGGTGATATTGATCTTTATCTTTTTAATAAGGGCGATTATCAGAAGGTAAACAGGTGGGCAGTATCAAATGGATATGAGATGGATGACGAAAATATTCATCATCAAGGATTTATATACAATGACATCCAAATAGAAAACCATAAGAATATATGCTTTTTTGGTATTGATAAATATGATAAACTATTTAGTGAAAAAATTCAGGATGTAGTTGAGAACAATAAATTTAAAGAAGTAGAGATTGAAGGGTTAAAAGTAAAAGTACTTCCCGATGAATTAAATGCTTTTTATATTTTCTATCATATATTCCACCATTTTATTCATTTGGGAATAGGAATGAAACAGATATGCGACTGGGTGCTATTTATGAAAACCAATTCTGATAATATTAACAGAAGCAGCTTTAATTTGCTGGTCGACTCTTTTGATTTATCATATGCCATGAAGCAATTTGCAGCATTCGCAATCAAATATTTAGAAGCTAAACCAGAATATTTCCCATTTGAAACAGATATCAAAGGCAAGTACGTTGATCTCATTTTAGACGATGTGTTCAGTGGGGGCAACTTTGGATATGACCTATTCAAAAGAAAAACATTTCAAAATGATCTTCATAGAAAATGGTACTCATTTAAACACTCTACAGTTAGAATAAGCAGAATAATTGGACTGGCACCTCAGCATATAAAACCTCTGCCTTATATAAAACTTACCACAAACCTTAAACTATTGTTGACAGGTAAAAAATATTAGACAGTATTCATTCTATTTTCGAACTGTTTTAAGCAAACATAATATTTACTAAACTCATTAAAAGGGTTAAGCAATCTGTTACCTCTCCCTTATGATCTTCGTTATTTTATGAGGTTGATAAGAGCGAGGTAAGAGTATTATAAGAACAATTTACAGATATAGTACGTTTAAAAATTTATAGCTACTTATTGAATCTACCTGAAATGAGCATTTTTTAAACTACTAATATATGAATAGAAGGAATTTCATCAAAAGTTCCTCCCTTGCTACGGTTGCCTTAGCATCAGGATTGAACAGTTACAGTACACCCATAAATAGATCCTCCCAAAAGGGGGTATTAAAACTTGGACTAATCGGAAGTGGATGGTATGGAATGGTGATTGCAAAAGCTGCACTGCAGGCAGGTAATGTAATAATATCTGCAGTAGCTGATGTTGACACAGAACATCTGAGCAACAGTATTGCAGAGTTAACATCATTGCAGGGTAGTACCCCCAGGGGCTTTAAAGACTACAAAGAACTGCTTGATGTATCAGATCTGGATGGTGTAATGATTGGTACTCCCCCACATTGGCATGCTTTGCAATTTATAGCTGCATGTGAGAAAGGTTTGCCAATTTACTGCGAAAAACCTTTGTCGTATGATGTAGATGAAGGTAAAGCAATGGTAGAAGCTGCAAGAAAAGCCGGCAACATTGTTCAGATCGGATTTCAGAGAAGGCAGAACAAAGCTTTTAAAAAGGCTAAAGATCTGATTCAGGATGGCAGAATTGGAGAAGTTTACCAAATAGGAGCACAGATACATTATAATCCCGGGACACAAGACACGACAATCCAGAACCCACCTGAATCACTCGATTGGGATGAATGGTGCGGACCGGCTCCCAAACTACCTTATAGCCCTTCTATTGGTCATTTGGCATGGCGTCTTGAGAAAGAGTATGGAAACGGGCATCTTGTTGATTGGGGTATTCATAATATAGATATAATCCGGACAATAATGGGTTATGGAATGCCTCAATCTATACAGGCATCCGGAGGTCTCTATAAGTTGAAAGGTAAAATCACAACACCGGACACGCTTACTGCTACATTGAATTACAGTGAGGTTCCACTGGTTTGGCAACATAGATTATGGGGCACAGGTGAAATTGATTCTCAGTATAACAACGGAGTCTTCTTTTATGGTGACAAAGGTACTCTGTTTGCTTCGGACAACCGACTAATAATCAAGCCCACTGGCAATAACCAGGAGCAAGAAGTAATAGATCTTCCAACTCCCGATATGCAAGAAAAGCATGTTGAAGAGTTTATAAATGCTGTTAGGAGTAATAATAAGGATTTGATTAGCTGCACTACCCTTGATGGATTCCACTCATCTGCATCAGTTCTGCTTAGTATGATTGCCTATGAGACTGGAGAAAAGCTGATTTGGGATAATCAAAAAGGAACTGTAACTAACAGTGAGAATGCTGTAAAATTACTTGCTAGACCATATCGACAGGGTTATAACAGACCAAAATATTAAATGTATGAAGGCCATAATATCAATTATTCTATTAGCAATGACTGTTTCTTTAAGTGGACAGAAAATCAATCTTATTGCAGAGAGTGCAGTTATTGAGAAGATAGGCACCGGTTACTCTTTTACCGAGGGTCCTGCTGTTTCTGCAAATGGGAAAGTATATTTCACCGATCAGCCAAATGACCGTATCTATGTGTGGGATGAGATTGATGGAGTCTCTCTTTGGCTCGAGGGCACAGAAAGATCCAACGGTATGTACTTCAATAATAAAAACATGTTAGTTTCTTGTGCAGATCTTCATAACCGACTGATTACTATTGATGAAAATAAAAACATTAGTCCACTTTTTGAAAATTATGAAGGTGTTCACCTAAATGGACCAAACGATTTATGGATTTCTCCTGATGGCGGTATATATTTTACCGATCCATACTATCACAGGGGTTACTGGGCTGAAGGACATGTTGAGGCTCAGGATACAAGGGGTGTCTACTATCTTTCTTCAGATGGAAAAGTGACACGTGTAGTGGATGATTATGTACAGCCTAACGGACTTGTAGGTACTCCGGACGGAAAATTTTTGTATATTGCGGATATAAATGATGGCAAGATCTGGAGGTATGATATTGATACCGATGGAACACTGAGCAACAAGACTTTTTTTGCTCCTAAAGGTTCCGACGGTATGACCATTGATAATTATGGCAATATATATCTAACGATGGGAAAAGTATGGATCTACTCACCTGAGGGTGAATTAATTCAGGAGATTGAATTCCCTGAAAGTCCTTCAAACATATGTTTCGGTGGTAAAGAGCGAGACATACTTTTTGTCACTGCACGCACCTCTGTCTACACTCTGAAAATGAATGCAAGAGGAGTAAATAAATAATACAGAAATAGAAATATTAATAATAAAATTGTAAATAGTAAAACATGAACGAAATCAACAATTATGTAAAAGCTAATGAAGATCGTTTTCTGGATGAGCTTTTCGAACTTATTCGCATTCCTTCGATTTCATCACTTCCTGAACACAAAGAGGATATGTATCGTGCAGCAGAAAAGTGGAAAGAAATTCTTCTTGCTGCAGGAGCCGATAAGGCAGAGGTAATAGAGACCAATGGAAATCCTGTGACTTACGGTGAGAAGATTATTGATCCTGATGCGCCAACCGTAATGGTTTACGCTCATATGGATGTAATGCCGGTAGATCCTCTTGAGAAATGGAAAACAGACCCGTTTGAGCCTGTAGTTAAAGATGGTAAAATATGGGCACGTGGTGCAGATGATGATAAAGGGCAGTCGTTCATGCATGCAAAGGCATTTGAGTATCTGGTAAAATCCGGAAAACTTGAATGCAATGTAAAGTTCCTGATTGAAGGAGAGGAAGAGATTGGATCTCCAAATCTGCCTGACTTTTGTGAGAAACATAAAGAGATGTTGAAAGCCGATATTATATTGGTTTCTGACACCTCAATGATTGCGCCGGATGTACCTTCGATAACAACAGGATTAAGAGGGCTTGCCTACTGGCAGGTAGAGGTTACTGGTCCGAACATCGACCTCCATTCAGGATTATTCGGCGGCGCTGTAGCTAATCCTATTAATGTGCTTTCTAAAATGATAGCTCAGACCATGGATGATGATGGCAGGATATTAATACCCGGCTTTTATGATGATGTGGTTGAGGTATCTGCTGAAGAGCGTGCAAAAATGGCAAAAGCACCTTTTTCATTAGATGATTATAAAAAATCACTCGATCTGAAAGAGGTGTTTGGAGAGAAAGGATATTCCACTAACGAGAGAACAGGAATAAGACCAACCTTTGATGTATGTGGTATATGGGGTGGATATACAGGTGAGGGAGCAAAGACTGTATTGCCATCTAAAGCTTATGCAAAGATAAGTACACGACTGGTTCCAAATCAGGATCATAATAAGATTGCAAAAATGTTTGTAGAATATTTTGAATCTATTGCTCCTGAGTATGTAACTGTAAAGGCAGAATATCTGCATGGTGGTCCTTCATATGTTTGTCCAATAGATCTTCCCGCCTACAAAGCTGCTGAAAAAGCATTTAAAGATGTATACGGAAAAGATCCGGTACCTGTGAGATCAGGAGGCAGTATTCCTATTATTGCAACTTTTGAGGAAGTACTGGGAATTAAATCTGTGCTAATGGGCTTTGGCTTAGGTTCAGATGCTATTCATTCGCCTAATGAAAACTTTCCACTTGAACAATTTTACAATGGAATAAGAACAATACCTCTATTTTATAAATACTTTGCAGAAGAGATGAAAAAATAGTTGTATTGTTAGTTTAACAACTTAAAATGTTGACAGTATGATAACTTATACAACTTTATCTGAAGCAATTAACGATCTGACTAAGAGAGGTTACACTGAAAACTTCAATATAGAGAGTGATTGCATAGTATGTGCTGATAACAAGATAAGATTAAAACCTGATGAGTTTGAGATAGATGAAGTCTATCGTTTTCAGGAGATGTCTGATCTGGATAATGAAAGCATATTATATGCCATTTCCTCTGAAGTAAATAAAATCAAAGGTCTGCTGGTTAATGCATATGGCATCTACTCAGACACAGCCACAACAGAATTGGTCAGAAAACTGGGACAGAAGGATAAGTAAATCACTTCACTATAACATACGCTACATAGTGAGTATCTGCTGTAACGGGAGTTAGCGAAAGGTAACCGGAAACAATTTTTCCGTTCTTTATCTTTAGTGGTGACTCCTGTTGCAGTCTTTCATGAAATTTACAGGCACTTTCAGGTTTCTTGAAGTAATCAACTATGTATTCTCCTTCACCATCTTCGTTCATAAACTGATTATGAAACAGACGTGACACCACTCCCATATTCATTCTCATATTTATTTCAACACAAGGCTGAATTTTAAATCCACTTAAAGTGTTGCAAATCATCATATCTACACCAGCATATCCATTGTAATCAGGGAATAGTCCCGCCAGCCTTACCTTCAATGATTCTCTCAATTGGGATAACAGTTCCGGATCAACATATTGAGCCAATACACTTTCAATTTTTTCATCTGAAATCAAAACATTACCCTTATATGCACCAGAAGAGGCAGAGCTGAAAAGAGAATATCCTATGAAATCTGCATCACCATTTACAAGACAGAACTCCATAGCAAAGTCAACAACCTTATCGAGTACAGGCTCTGCAACAACACCCCCCTGCCCTTTTATAACACGTCTGCACCAATCAGTTTGTTTATCAGTAATTTCACCCAAAATCCATATAAGTCCCCTTCCACTTCCAGATAGCGGCATTTTCAAAACTTTATCCCCTTTAGCAGAGTTCAGATAAAATAATAACTCATCCAATTCCTTAAAGTAATAACTCTCTCCACAGTAATCCTTGTTTTCATACTTCAGTTCTTTGAGCAGATAAACTGCATGTTTACGGCTTGACTGATCACGTAGAAGTTGCAGTTTTGCCATATCAGGCAGGTGACACTCAGGCACTCCGTGCGAAATAAGTTTCCTGTATAACAACGGGTTCCAGCCCCAAGGTATAATTTTATCAGATTGAGAGCTGTTTAACTGTTTGGCAACATCACTATAGCTGATGAGCTCTGCCTTTAAAGGCAGTTTGTCTCTTATATCCTCTAAAAAAGCCCGGTTGATCTCTCCTTCAGCAACCACCATGCTCTGCTTTGAGTACCATACAGGCAGAATAGCCAGATCATATGCCATTTTTACTGCAGATGCAGGCGGTGTATAATTGGAGCTGAAATTGGCAAGTGACAGATCATGTTCGGGATTAAATATGTACATCCTGTAAAAGTTAAATGTACTCTTTGATCTCAATTTCTCCGTTTATAGCCATCAAAGCATTCTCAGCAAGAGCTCCCATCTCATCCTGCCCCGGATATATATAAACGGGTGCGATCCTGTAAACTCTTTCTATTATCATGTTGCAAAACCATTTGCTGTTTGCAATACCACCAGTAATAAGAATTCCATCAACCTTGCCCTTTAATACAGTTGACATTGCTCCTATCTCTTTTGCAACCTGATATGCCATTGCAGCTAAAACTTCACTGCATTTTTCATCTCCTTTATTAGCCTCACGCTCTGCCAGGTAGGCATCATTTGTGCCAAGGTATGCCATCATTCCACCTTTACCTACAATCATTTCAGCCATCTTATTATAGCTGTATATACCACTGAAGGCTACTTTAAGCAGTTGCCCCACTGGGAGAGTGCCGGAACGTTCAGGTGAGAATGGTCCGTCACCATCCAATCCCTGATTTACATCAATAACTTTGCCTTTATAATGTGCACCAACTGTAATTCCTCCACCCAGATGAACAACAATAAGGTTGAGATCTTCATATTTCTTCATTATAGACTTGGCATGTGAACGGGCAATTGCTTTCTGGTTAAGAGCATGAAAAACAGATTTCCTTTCGAATATAGGGTGACCAGAATATCTGGCAAGTGGCTGCAACTCGTCAACTACTACCGGGTCTGCAATAAATGCTTCTGCGTTGGGAATCAATTTTGCTATATCTGAAGCAATCAGTGCTCCAAGATTACTTGCATGTTCACCTCTCTTGCATTCCAGCAGGTCGTTCCGCATAGATTCATTAATTCTGTATACTCCTGAAGCTATGGGTTTAACAAGGCCACCGCGACCAATTACTGCATCTATTGTCTCTACCGGTACATCTGCACTACTGAGCTCTTTATAAATTACATCTTTCCTGTATTCATACTGATCAGTTATTCGTTTAAACTTACGCAGATCTTCTGGAGCATGTTTGATGGTTTTCAGAAATATCACCTTTTCCTGTTGATAAATTGCTATCTTAGTAGAAGTAGATCCAGGGTTTATGACTAATATTCTTGTATTTGTTGCCATATATTGTTATTTGATTTATTCTTTAATTAATTATGAATTAGAGTTGCCAGAGCTATTGACAGAAGTTTGCTTCTCTCATCATCAGAACGCGAAGTTAAAACAATTGGAGCAGATGCCCCCATAATAATTGCAGCAGTTGCAGCACCTCCCAGGAAATTTAGTGCTTTGTAAAACATATTTCCTGCTTCTATATCAGGTACAAGAACTATATCACAATTACCTGCAACCTCGCTATTTACACCTTTGTGTTTAGCTGCCTCTCTACTGAAAGCTATATCTATGGCAAGAGGACCTTCTATTAAACATCCTTCTATTTTACCTTTCTCATTCATCTCTTTAAGTTGTGATGCATGAACCGTTGCCTCCATCTTAGGATTCACAGTTTCTATTGCAGCAGCTACAGCTACATTCGGTTTTTTTATACCTATATGATGACATGCTGAAACAGCATTATTGATAATCTGCACTTTTTCATCAAGTGATGGTGCAATATTCATTGCTGCATCAGTAACACAAAATATTTTATGATAATAAGGTGATTGAAAAAAAGCAACATGACTAATCAGATTACCTGTAGATAATCCAATCTGCTTATCCAATACCGCTTTTAGCAGGTCGCCGGTTTTTGTAAGCCCCTTCATTAATATTTCTGCCCTGCCTGTTTTTACCATTTCTACAGCAATTCTGCATGATTCAATATTATTATTGCTCTCAATAAGTTCAATATTATCCAGATTGAAATTCAATGACTCTGCAATTCGTATAATTTTGCTCTTATCACCAATTAGTACAGGGGTGGCTACTCCTTCGCTGACTGCATTTTGAAGTGCCATCAACACATCCTCATCTTCTGCTGCAGCAACTGCAATTCTACGAGCAGGCCTCTCTTTCGCAAGTTTTATAAATTCTGACAACTCCTTTATCATCTCTGTTATTTTTTAATTCTATTCTATAACAAGCACCCAGTCGCGTTGCTCAGTATTTGGTGGAGTAAAGGTGTAAACATCTGAATTGTATTCTTCTCCTACTTTCAAGTATTGACCGGTTACAGGATTAAACCAAGACACTTTTTTTGGAAAATTGATAAGATATCTCAAGTCGATCTCAATCGGTTTTGGTTGTGGTATATAAACCAATGCGTATGAACCGGATATAGCTCTGGTAGCTATAATCTGGTCGTTATAGTCGGTCCCTTTCTCAGACACAATCATAGTATTATCCATTACACGCCTGAAATCTGAACGTGACAACATTAAATCCTTAATGTGATGAATATGATTAGCAGCCTTGGCATTAAGAGCATTTTGCCATCCTATAATTGTATCACCTACCCAGACAGGTGCATTTCTGGTTGTGTCGAGAAATTGCCATATCTGATGGTGACCATATGTTGCACCTGCACCACCTGCAAATACACCTCGATAAATACGGGCTCTGACATCATAGTCATCAAAATAACCACGTTCAGATCTTGTCCATTTTCCATCCCAAACATTTACCGGATGGTCTTCATAACAAGGCTCCAGGTCGATTACCGGACGCTTAGGAACTCTGTTTAAGTCATTGACAATTGTTTCCCACGCTTTTACTGTTCTGCTGCCGTGTCCGCTTTGCAATGCATGCATATCAAGCCAATCTTCGTCTGGTAAAAATGCTGATGTTTCCGGCCATCCCGGGTGGTATGTAATAAATATATCTTTTCCATAAGTATCCTCTATTGCTTTTGCCATAGAACGCCAAACAGGACGATCATCATGCTGCTTGCCTTCTCGTTCGTATACTGCAGGCCTGTCTCCTCCAAGAATCCATATAATATTCCACTGATTCTTATATCTTTCTGCCAGTTTCTTGGCGTAATTATATGCTTTATCCGGATTATTATTGAAGACCATGGGACCTTCACCCCAGTTATAAGCTACCTTATCTCCCCAGGTGGGGAGCAGTCCGATATATATATTTCGATTTGCAGCCTCATTAATCACAAAGTCAACATGATCCCAGTAGTCATATTCAAAAGAATTGTCCGGACTCTCACCAGGAGTTACTGCCCACTCAAGTGTTTCCATATCTTTAAATGGTATGTCACCATACATGTTTGGTTGCCGCAAACCATTTAGTTCTGAAAGAGCAACTGCCATTATTACATTAAACTGCTGCTCCTCTCTTTTATCCAGATATTGAATTGCCTCTTCACGAGTAAGCCTGTGAAAGAGCTCCCAACCTGTATCTGCCAGCCAGAAGAAAGGTTTGCCATCATTTTTATTTATCAGATAGCTTTTAGTAGTATCAACACCAATTTGCCCTTTTAGAGAAAAAGTTGTTGTCACAATAAATACTAACATTAATAAACCAGATGGAGAGAAGTTCTTTTTCATGTTTATAGAAGTATTTAAGTTTGAACAAAAGTAAATACTTTTTTTTGAGGAGAACTCCTTTTATGACCTAATTAATTTACAAGTTTTGCTTTTTTATATAATTATGAAAGATCAGACATTTAAAAACCTTGAAATTAACTTATAAAATATATCATTCAGCCAGTAAAGAGTATACAACTTCATACTCCTCTATTGTAAGATTTAGTGCTTTACGGTTAATCGGCTCTTTTCCTGACTCCTTTTGTTGCTTATGCCTTTCTATATGACCCTGCTGGTGCTCTTTACTACCATGCCATTTTGTTAATGACTCTTTGTTTTCCCAATATATAATCATTTTTATTATATCGAAATCCTCGGCATCCCTGTTAATTAACACATCACGACGAATAAAACCTTCTGCTTTGGAAACAGCTGACGGATGAGACAGATCCTCTATTACTCTGTTCGTAAAATCTTTAGCAACTTTCATATTTCGTGTAATTACAATCATATAATTCCTAATTTTAAAAATTCTACAGTTATTATTTTTGTTATGTATAACTGTTTTAACCAGTTAAAATGTAATTAGTTCAAATTCATTTGTATAATTTAAGGGATTTTCGATCGCCCTTCTCATTAATAGTCAGTAACTTTAACACTTTAAAGGTCATCATATGAAGAGAAAATTTAAAAACGCTAAAATATATCGCAACCATTCAGCTAATGAATTTATAGTTGAAAATGGAAAGATTTCTGAAATAGGAACAAATCTACCTGAGTGTGATGAGGAAGTGGATCTTAAAGGGAAGCTGGTGATGCCTCCTTATGTTGATCCGCATTTACACCTTGACTATGTTTATACCGGACGCAATGACGGAGGGAAAGTTAAATCAGGAACTCTGTTTGAAGGTATCGAACGGTGGCATCATATAAAAAAATCGCAAAACATTGATGATGTAAAGGAGCGTGCTTTAGCTGGTATCAGAGAGGAGATGTCACATGGCGTTCAATATATCCGTACACATATTGACGTTACAGATCCTGAACTTACAGGTCTGAAAGCTATGCTTGAGATCAGGGAAGAACTGAAAGAGAATGTTACCATTCAAATTGTATCTTTTCCGCAGGAGGGAATGTATGCATATAAAAATGGCTATGAACTGGTAGAAGAAGGACTTAGACTAGGAGCCGACTGTGTTGGAGGAATACCTCATTTTGAGTGGGCTCGTGAGTTTGGAGAGAGATCTATTCACGCTATTGTAGATCTTGCAGTGAAATATGACAAAATGATTGATGTTCATTGTGATGAAACAGATGATATAATGTCGCGTTTTGTTGAACTCCTGAATGCTCTGGTAATGATAGAAGGTATAGGAGAAAGGACAGCAGCCAGTCATGCATGTTCATTTGGGAGTGCTGATAATGCTTATGCTAACCGAATGATTGGACTCTTTAAAAAGAGTCAGATTAATTTTATCACTCCGCCTACTGAAAATGCATATTTGCAGGGCAGAATGGATAACTATCCTAAACGCCGTGGATTAAACAGAGTGAAAGAGTTGCTTGAAGCGGGCATCAATGTTTGCTTTGCTCAAGATTCTATAAACGACCCATGGTATCCGCTTGGGAACGGTAACCTGATGAATGTACTGGATAATGGAATTCATCTGACACATCTTGCTTCTTATGAAGAGATTGAGAGATCGTTTGATTTGATAACCTATAACGGGGCAAAAACAATGATGATTGAGGATTATGGTCTGGAGGCAGGAAAATCGGCTAACTTCATTGTGCTTAATGAATCTGATGAGTTTGAGGCTATAAGAAAAAGAGTAGATGTTTTGGCTTCAGTAAGAAATGGAGAATTTCTATTTCGACGAAGTGAACCTGTGTATGACATACCTCTAAGAATATGACATACTTTTGAGTATCAATAGAGTAATACAGCAATCTGTTAGTTGCAGGTTAGACAATACTTTTAAGTATATTCCTGTCAATTATTCTTATTTCTCTGCCGTTTACTTCAATTATACCCTCTTCTGCCATCTCCATCATCACCTTTACCAAGGCCGGTCGTGAAACAGAAAAAATACGGGCAATTTCCTCTCTGGATATTTTCAGTTTTAAGACATTCTCTCCGGCTGACTCTTTTAGAAAATAGTATGATAGTTTGGCTCTGATTGATCTGAGTGATACTAGACGAAGTTTTTCTGAAAGGTAAAAAACTTTGTTGGAGATGTATGAGAGAAATTTCAACATAAAGGATTCATATTTTCTCATCAACAGATAGACATTATCCTTAGGGATTGCAATTACTTTACATTTACTTTGACAGATAGCTGAAACAGGTGATCTGTTATCTGCAGCAAAAAGGAATCCGGTAGACATTGGATTTGGAGCCGCTATATATTCAATCTCCATGAAATCACCTTTTTCGTCAGACATTTCTGTTGAAACCTCACCATCAATTACAATGTATAGTGTCTCACATACTGAGCCTTGTATTACAATAACATCATCTTTATCATACTCTTTTACAGAGTACTGCAGATCATCCAGGAATTCAGCACGCTGGTGAACTGGGATTGAACTGCATAATGGGCATTGAAATATCATTTGCATATTATCTAAGTGCGGTGTATCACGTTCCATATATTAAGGTTTTAATTACTTTAAAATTAAGCTGTTTTTAAATCTAAAATAGAGTATTTTTCATTATTGTCATAATTATTACAGTTTTTCTTTTTTTTTATTCTTTTCTTTGTTATATGTAAAAATCTTTAAAGTTAGCAACTATGGGCAAACTGCGAGACTTTTGGGACCTTATCAAGCCACAGGGCGGATGGAAATTTCCGGCAATAATCATTTCGGGAGCATTCGTGGGAATTTTCATTTACACATTCATCACCTCACGTGCATACACATATCTTTCAGATGATCCTGCTACATGTGTTAACTGTCATGTAATGGCTCCATATTATGCTACATGGCTGCATAGCTCTCATGGCAAAGATGCAACATGTAATGATTGTCATATTCCTCAGGATAATTATTTTAATAAATATTTCGTTAAAGGACTTAATGGCTACAGACATGCTGCTGTTTTCACTAAACGAACAGAAGAGCAGGCTATGACTGCAATACCTATGAATTCACAGGCATTAATGAATAACTGTATAAGATGCCATACCCAATTAAATAGTGAGTTTGTGGAAACAGGACGACATACCTGGAAAGAGATGCAGGAAATTGGAGGCAGTGTATGCTGGGATTGTCACAGAGACGTACCTCACACTCGAAGCAGATCCCTTTCCTCAACACCCGATGCAAGGGTGCCTATGCCTGAAAGCAACGTCCCGGAGTGGTTGCAGAAAATAACATCTGGTAAATAGACTGAACAAAAATGACTAACTGAAAACATATATACTATGAACAATAAACAGGAAAAAAACAAAATGAAGCCTTGGATGGGCTGGCTGCTATTTTTCGTTACGATAGGAGTAGTATTTTTACTTGGTATGCTTGCAGCATCAATTACTCAGCGAAGAGCAGAAATTACCAGTATGATGTACAACAGAATGATTGTTATTAAGGGAATTGAATCGAGAAGTGAAATTTTTGCTACCGACTTTCCACGTCAATATGAATCATGGAGTCAAACTGCCGATACTTCATTTCAAAGTGAATTTAATGGAAGCAGTATTGTTGATGTTCTTGATCAGCGTCCTGAAATGGTTATTCTATGGGCAGGATATGCTTTCTCTAAAGACTATGGTACTCCAAGGGGACATATGAATGCAGTTAATGACGTGGTTCATACATTGCGTACGGGTTCACCAATGACAGCCGAAGAGGGACCACAACCTGCTACATGCTGGACATGTAAAAGTCCGGATGTTCCTCGCCTGATGGACTCTGTAGGTGTAGCAGAATTCTATAATAAACCATGGGCTCATTGGGGCCATGAAATTGTAAACCCTATAGGGTGTGCCGATTGCCATGATGCGGAAAGTATGGATCTTCAAATTAGTCGCCCCGCCTTAATTGAGGGATACGAATCTATGGGTATGAATATTCAGGATGCAACACACCAGGATATGCGCTCTTTAGCTTGTGCCCAATGTCATGTTGAATATTATTTTACACCAGAAGGTAAATATCTGATTTTCCCCTGGCATAATGGAATGACAATGGAAGGTGCTGAGCAGTATTATGATAGTATTCAGTTCTCCGATTATACCCATGCTTTAAGCAAAGCTCCAATAATTAAAGCTCAGCATCCGGATTATGAGATATTTAAAACCGGCATTCATGCTCAGAGAGGTGTATCCTGTGCCGATTGTCATATGCCATACACATCAGAAGGAGGTATAAAATATAGCAGTCACCATGTGAGAAGTCCTTTAGCCAGTATGAATAATACCTGCCAGGTTTGTCACCGTGAAACTGAAGAAGATTTAAGAAACTCTGTGTATGAACGTCAGCGTAGTGCAAATCAAATACGCAATCTGGTTGAAAAAGAACTTTCAACCGCTCATCTTGAAGCACAGTTTGCATGGGAAAAAGGTGCTACTGAAGCTCAGATGAATAAAGCTCTTCAGCTTATTCGTCAATCACAATGGCGCTGGGATTATGCTGTAGCTTCACATGGAGGTGCATTCCACTCACCTGTTGAATTTCAGAGGATATTATCACTTAGTCTGGACCGTGCTCACAAGGCCCGCTTCGAAATAGCAAAAGTGCTTGCAGAAATTGGTTATACAGGTGACGTGCCTCTACCTGACATATCAACAAAGGCAAAAGCTCAGGAATATATAGGACTTAAAATGGAGACTGAAATTTCAAATAAGAAAAACTTCCATGAGACTGTTGTACCAAAATGGCTTGAAACGGCAAAAAGAAATAATCGACTTGTAAGTCTTAATTAAGTCGTAGCACAATTTTTAAGTTAAAACTATTGTTATTCAATGAGTAAATCCTCTAGAAAAATCTGGGAAAGTCCATGGGGATACCCGGAAGGTTACATAGTTGCATTGGGTGTTGTATTAACCGGTCTATTACTTCAGTTAGCCATAGGAAAACTGGACACTGGTCTTTATGCTTATCCTATCAATCTGATTATTGGAGCTCTATTTATAATAGGGCTCCTGACAATATATTTTATCTTTAAAACCAGTAAAATTATCAGATGGTTTTCAAGTGTCTACTCAACACTCCCAAGCATTGTTGTATTACTAATAATTTGTATAATACTGGGATTTATTCCGCAGTTTACTAATATAGAGAATAATGCCCAGGTACCTAATGATATCTTTTCAACTCTTGGATGGTATCAGATGACCACGTCATGGCCTTTCATTCTTAGCTGTTTTTATCTGCTGGTTATATTAGGTTTTACCACTCTTAAACGAACCAGCAGGAGACAATCGTGGCGCGATGTTGGATTTTATTTGAACCACCTTGGTCTCTTTATAGCCTTGATGGGTGGAATTTTGGGAAGTGCCGACCTGCAAAGGTTGACTATGACAGTGAGCGAAGGCAATGTTGAGTGGCGTGGAACGACTTACAGGGGTGAGGTGGTTGAAATGCCCCTGGCTATTCAGCTGGACTCATTTATTATAGAAGAATATGAACCAAAATTAGTAGTTATTGATAACAAAACGGGTAAAATTTTACCAGAAGCAAGACCCGAAAACTATATGTTTGAAGGAATTGGCAAAAAGGCACAGCTGGCAGGTATTTCACTGGAGATAATTGATTATCTTCCAAATGCAGCCATATTCAGAGATAGCATACAATCAAATTTTGTACCAATGCAGATGGATGGTGCTACTACAGCACTAAAAATAAAGGCTTCACATGAAGGAATAACTCAGCCCGTAGAGGGATGGGTAAGTAATGGCAGCTATCTTTTTCCACATAGTATATTAAAGATTGACAACAGCAGAAGTATTGCCATGCCACCTCAAGAGGTAAAAAAATATAGTTCATTTATCACTCTGTATACAGAAGAGGGTAATTCAGAAAAGGCAGTTATTGAAGTTAATAAACCTCTTTCTATAAATAATTGGATTATTTATCAATATAGCTATGACTCTTCAAGAGGCAAATATTCTGACACCTCAGTTTTTGAGCTGGTATATGATCCGTGGCTTAAGGTGGTTTACATTGGCATTTTTATGTTGCTATCGGGTGCAATATTCCTTTTTGTAGCAGGACCTGACAGAGATCGCATTAGTAAAGAGAGTATTTTAGAAATTGACAGAGCTAAGATTGAACAATGACCTGGGATTCTTTTATATATTTTTCGTTGGGCTCCCTATTACTTTGGGGAGTCAGTGATATTTCTGCCTATATAGGCAGTAAAAAATTCACTCCGCTATTATTTCGCATTGCGGGACTTGCTTTATTTGCCTTTTTTATTGCAGGGCTATGGATTTTTCTTGATCGTCCTCCTCTGCGCACTATGGGTGAAACCCGATTATGGTACTCATTCTTCCTACCTTTGGCTGGATTGCTTACGTACCTGAGATGGGAGTATAAATGGATTCTACCTTTCACTACCATTCTTTCTGCTGTATTTATAATAGTGAATATTGCAAACCCTGACATACACAATAAAGCGCTGATGCCCGCTTTGCAGAGTCCCTGGTTTGCACCACATGTTATAATTTACATGTTCTCATATGCACTGCTTGGAGCAGTAACCCTTGTTGCTATTTACTTTTTGGTGAAAGGAAAGAAGCTATCAAATACAACTAAAATTATGAATATGGCAGACAATCTGGTTTATGCAGGAATTGCATGCATAACCTTAGGTATGCTTATGGGTGCTTTGTGGGCTAAAGAAGCATGGGGTCATTACTGGAGCTGGGATCCAAAAGAGACATGGGCTGCCGTTACGTGGATGGGTTATCTGATATACATACATTACCGTCTTAAAAAAAGATCTTCTGACAGAACTTCTATGGTGATTCTGGTTATAGCATTTTTACTGTTGCAGATCTGCTGGTATGGAGTTAATTATCTACCTTCAGCTCAACAGAGTATACATACTTATTCGTAGACTTACATTTTATTTTATAGTTAGAAACCTTCCGTAATTCAATTATACGGAAGGTTTTTTTTATTTGTTCGGCCTTCAACACACTGTTATCTTTTTGAAACCTTGCACCATCTTTCGTTGTCACTTTTCTTTTTATTTTAATTTTTTCTGTCTTTTTTCTCCCTCTTTCTTTGTTTTTCAAACTTTTTGTATATTTTTGCACTGAAATAAAATAGAAATTATATAAACCTCCAAATTTGAATTAAATGTCAACATTAAGATTTAAAGCAGTAGAAGAAGCATTAAAAAGAGTTCCGGTAGATGTGGTAACTCCGGGTAAAATGCCTTCAGAGTATTTTGGCAAATATGTTTTTAATCGTACTCAAATGTCGAAATATCTCTCAAAAGAAACTATGGAGATTGTATTGGAAGCAATTGATAGTGGTACAACTTTAAACAGAGGCATCGCTGATCATGTGGCAGCAGGTATGAAAATGTGGGCCGTGGAAATGGGAGCCACACATTATACACATTGGTTTCAACCCCTTACAGAAGGTACAGCTGAAAAGCATGATTCATTTATAGACTATGCAGATGATCAGAGAAATAATATTATTGAGAGGTTTTCAGGTAAATTACTCGCTCAGCAAGAACCGGACGCATCGAGTTTTCCAAGCGGTGGTATAAGAAATACATTTGAGGCGAGAGGGTACACAGCATGGGATCCTTCATCACCAGCATTTATAATTGATGATACTTTATGTATACCAACTGTCTTTATCTCTTATACGGGAGAGGCACTTGATTATAAGACTCCTTTACTTAAAGCATTAAATGCGGTTGACAAGGCCGCTGTGGATGTATGCAAACTTTTTTATCCGGATGTTAAGAAGGTATACTCATTCTTAGGCTGGGAACAGGAGTATTTTCTGGTAGACAAGTCTTTATATTATGCAAGACCTGATTTGATTCTTACAGAAAGAACACTAATGGGTCACGAGAGTGCAAAAAATCAGCAATTGGAGGATCACTATTTTGGATCAATCCCTCCAAGAGTTGCATCATTTATGCAAGAAGTAGAGTATGAAGCATATAAGTATGGTATACCACTTAAGACCTGTCATAATGAGGTTGCACCTAACCAGTTTGAATTAGCTCCGATATATGGAGAAACTAATCTTGCGGTTGATCAGAATCTTCTAATTATGTCATTAATGCATAGAATAGCAGATAAACATAATTTCAAACTGCTTCTTCATGAGAAGCCATTTGCAGGTGTTAATGGTTCAGGAAAGCATAATAACTGGTCACTCTGTACAGATACCGGAATTGGTCTCTTTACTCCAGGCAAGAGTCCTCATGACAACCTTCTTTTTGTTACCTTCTTGGTTAACACTCTTTTAGCAGTTTATAAACATAACGCATTATTGAAAGCATCGATTATGTCTGCAAATAATGC
Source organism: Lascolabacillus sp. (assembly GCF_028696275.1). Taxonomy (NCBI): domain Bacteria; kingdom Pseudomonadati; phylum Bacteroidota; class Bacteroidia; order Bacteroidales; family Porphyromonadaceae; genus Lascolabacillus; species Lascolabacillus sp. The sequence goes on along the minus strand of NZ_JAQVHI010000004.1, from coordinate 60,766 downwards.
ACATCGTTTAGGTGCAAATGAAGCACCTCCTGCAATAATCTCTGTTTTCCTTGGCAAACAAATATCTGCTGTACTGGACAAAATAGAAAACAGTTCTGAGGATGATGAAATTTCTGTTGATGAACTTAAGATGATGAAACTGGGTGTAGCGCATATCCCTGAGGTATTAATAGATAACACCGACAGAAACCGTACATCTCCTTTTGCTTTTACCGGAAACAGATTTGAGTTTAGAGCAGTAGGATCTTCTGCAAACTGTTCTTCTGCAATGACTGCACTGAATTCAGTTGTTGCTGCACAACTAGTGGAATTTAAGAAAGAGCTTGACAAAAAAACAGAAAAGGGCATGAAGTTGGAAACGGCTATTTTTGAAACCCTACGTCACTACATTAAGGAATCCAAAGCAATACGTTTTGAAGGGAACGGATATAGTGAAGAGTGGAAAAAAGAGGCTGGAAAACGTGGTTTAGATTGTGAAACAAGTGTTCCTCTGATATATGATGCTTATACAACTCCTCAATCGATAGAGGTGTTTGAATCTTTAGGTGTTCTAAGCGAGAAGGAGTTGCATGCTCGAAATGAAGTAAAATGGGAAACATACACTAAGAAGATTCAGATAGAAGGTAGAGTTTTAGGTGATTTGTGTATGAATCATATTATTCCTGTGGCCACTGAATACCAGACAATGCTTTTGGATAACATATATAAGATGAAATCTGTATTTGATGAGGAAAAATTTGAAAAACTGTCAAAAGAGGATGCAGCCATTATTGAGGAAATTGCTGACCATATAACTGCTATCAATCGTAATGTTTATGAGATGGTTGAGGCCAGAAAGGTTGCAAATAAGATAGAAGATGCTCGCGAAAAGGCAATAGCCTACCATGATACAGTTGAGACTTATTTCTCTAAAATAAGATATCACGTGGACAAACTGGAACTTATTGTGGATAACAGAATGTGGACACTTCCAAAATACAGAGAATTACTATTTATAAGTTAGTACATGTTCCATTTCTGTGAAATAGAAAGCTTTTCATAAAACTATTAAAATGAATAAAAAAGATATTTTCAGCCGTCTTGATGATTTTGAACAAAAGTCGTTATACTCATTCAACAATGAGCATGATGCCTGTGGAGTAGGATTGGCAATTACATTAAATGGAGAGAAATCACATTCAATAATTGAAAAAGGGCTCCAGGTATTGGAGAACATGGTCCACAGAGGTGCAGAAAGTTCAGATAATATAACCGGAGACGGGGCTGGAATTTTAGTACAGATTCCTCATGAGTTTATACTTCTTCAAGGTATTGCTGTTCCTTCTGAGGGTAAGTATGGTACAGGATTGGTATTTCTTCCTAAAGATGCTAAAGAGAGGGAGGATTGTATCGAGACTATTAAATATTACATTTCGAAAGAACAGCTTACTCTTCTTCATATCCGGGATGTACCGGTGAATAGTGAATGCCTTGGTGAAATTGCTCTATCAAATGAACCTGTAATCAAGCAACTTTTTATTTCCGGATCGGGGACACAAGATGAATTAGATAGAAAGCTCTACCTGTTAAGGAAGAAGATTGAAAATCATCTTGCAACAAGTAAGGCAGTTAAAGAACGTAGTTTCTATATTGTCAGCTTGTCTACAAAACAGATGATTTATAAGGGAATGTTAACGTCGATACAGCTCAGGCAGTACTTCCCGGATTTGTCGGATAAGAATTTCACTAGCAGACTGGCACTTGTTCACTCGAGGTTCAGCACTAATACTTTCCCAACATGGGATCTGGCTCAGCCATTTCGTATGCTTGCACATAATGGTGAAATTAATACTATTCGTGGTAACAGACAATGGATGAAGAGCAGAGAGAGCGTTCTCAAATCAGAACAATTGGGGGATCTGACCTCTATCTACCCAATTGTACAACCAGATATGAGTGATAGTGCCTCTATTGATAATGTACTTGAATTTCTACTGATGTCAGGTAAATCACTCCCTCATGCAATGGCAATGCTTGTACCCGAGAGTTTTAATGATAAAAATCCAATTCCAAATTCTCTTAAGGCATTTTATGAGTATCATAGTATGCTGATGGAGCCGTGGGATGGACCTGCAACCCTTTTATTCAGTGATGGGCGTTATGCAGGAGGTATGCTTGACAGAAATGGTCTTCGCCCTGCAAGATACACAATTACTCATGAAGGTGTAATGATAATTGCTTCCGAGACGGGAACAATAGAGTTTGATGCTTCAGATATAAAATCGAGAGGAAGATTAAAGCCCGGCAAAATGATCATCGTTGATACCTACACCGGGAAAATATACTCTGACAAAGAGGTTAAAGCTGAGCTCGCGAATGCATTTCCTTACAGAGAATGGTTAAATAAAAACTGTATCAATCTTGATGATATCTCATCAGGCCGCAGTGTAACAAACGGAATTTCTAACTACGAAACATTATTAAAAATATTCGGATATTCGGTTGAGGATATAAATATGTTGATAAACCCAATGGCATCAGATGCAAAGGAACCGGTTTCATCTATGGGTAATGATGTTACAATTGCTCCTTTTTCTGAAAAGCCTCAACGTTTATTCAACTACTTCAGGCAGCAGTTTGCACAAGTAACAAATCCACCCATTGACCCCATTCGTGAAGAGTTGGTTATGTCTCTAACGGGCTATATAGGAGCGATTAATCAGAATTTCCTTGAAGAGATTCCTGAGATGTCACCTGTTGTGAAAATTAAGGGACCGGTTATCAGCAATTCTCAATTTGACATACTTCTGAATCTTCGTTATAAAGGATTTTCATCAGCTGTGGTTCCAATGCTGTTTGATCCTAAAAAAGGTTCTGAAGGTTTAACTGAAGCAATTGATCAGCTCTGCCTGGGAGTAGAAAAAGCAATTGATGAAGGTAAAAACTATATTGTTTTAAGTGACAGGGGTGTTGATGAGAATCATGCACCAATACCTTCACTCCTTGCAACATCAGCTGTACATCTCTATTTAGTGGAAAAACGCAAACGTATGCAGATAGATATCGTAGTTGAAAGCGCTGAACCTCGAGAAGTAATGCATTTTGCACTTCTATTTGGATTTGGAGCTAATGCAGTAAACCCCTATATGATTTTTGCAATTTTAGAGCAGCAGGTAAGAACAGGTCAAATAAACCTGGATATTGATACAGCCAAGAAAAATTATATAAAATCAGTAAATAAAGGACTACTAAAGGTTTTGTCAAAGATGGGTAACTCTACACTTAGAAGTTACCGTGGCGCTCATATTTTTGAAGCCCTTGGCATATCCTCTTCAGTTTTAAACAGATACTTTAAAAGTGTCTCTTCTAAGATTGAGGGTATAGATATTGATGATATTGTAAATGAAGTTCTGCAGCCATTTAGTGAGGCATATAATGATGATAACTCAATGCCATTCAGTCTTAAGAATGAAGGCAGATATGCATATCGTGTTGATGGTGAATTTCATGCATGGAATCCTGAAACCATTGCAGGCCTACAAATAGCTACTAAAACAGAGAACTACACTCTATTTAAAGAGTATTGCGAGAAAGTCAATAATAAACCAAAACCTGTGTTTATAAGGGATCTGATAGATTACAAAAATGCCCCTATTGATATTAGTGAAGTGGAGCCTGTTGAGAGTATAATGAAAAGGTTCTGTACAGGAGCAATGTCATATGGCTCTATAAGCAAAGAGGCTCACGAAGCTCTGGCTATGGCAATGAATATTATTGGTGGCAGAAGTAATACCGGTGAAGGTGGAGAAGATCCTTCAAGATATAGGGTTTCAGATAATGGATTATCAAAAAGAAGTTCAATCAAACAGGTTGCTTCAGGACGATTTGGTGTTACAACCGAATACCTTGTTAATGCGGATGAATTGCAAATAAAAATTGCGCAGGGAGCAAAACCTGGTGAAGGAGGGCAACTACCAGGTTATAAGGTAGATGAAATAATTGCTAAAACAAGGCACTCAATCCCTGGGATATCTCTAATTTCACCACCCCCTCATCATGATATTTACTCAATAGAGGATCTTGCGCAACTTATTTTTGATCTCAAAAATGTGAATCCAAGAGCCACAGTAAGCGTTAAGCTGGTCTCTGAAACAGGTGTAGGCACAATCGCAGCCGGAGTTGCAAAAGCAAAAGCTGATCTGATTGTCATAAGTGGATCTGAAGGAGGAACAGGTGCAAGTCCTGCAAGCTCAATAAAACATGCGGGTATGCCACTGGAGATTGGACTGGCCGAAACACATCAAACGCTGGTTATAAACAATCTCAGAGGTAAGGTTAAATTGCAGACAGATGGTCAGCTGAAAACAGGAAGAGACATTGTAATTGCCTCTATGCTTGGAGCAGAGGAATTTGGATTTGCAACCAGCGCACTCATCGTTCTCGGTTGTGTTATGATGCGAAAATGTCACTTAAATACCTGCCCTGTTGGTATTGCTACACAAAATGCCGATTTGAGGAAACAGTTCAAAGGTCATCATGAACAATTGGTATGTTATTTCAGATTTCTGGCAGAAAATACTCGTGAAGAGTTAGCCAGACTTGGATTTAAATCTCTGGATGATATAATTGGACGCTCTGATTTATTAATCAGGAAACATTATGCAGACTCACCAAAAACTGATAAAGTTGACATTTCAAGAATTATTTATTTCCCTGAAGAGTCTAAAGTATATTCTATCAGAAATAAAGAGAAGCAACTGCATAAGATTGATGAGGTTCTCGATAAGCATTTAATTGCAGAAGCAATGCCTGCAATAGAGCTTAAACATCCTATTGGAATTAAGAAGAAAATAAAGAACACTGACAGGACTACAGGTGCTATGTTATCTGGAGAGATCGCTTTACGTTATGGCAATGATGGACTACCGGAACATACAATATCTGCATATTTTGAAGGTTCAGCAGGTCAGAGTTTTGGAGCATTCTTAGTAAAAGGTGTAACATTTTACCTCCATGGTGATACTAATGACTATATGGGCAAAGGTTTATCAGGTGGAAGAATCATTATTACACCTCCGAGAGGAAGCACATTCAACCCTGAAGAGAACATTATCTGTGGAAATACTACCCTCTATGGTGCTACATCCGGTGAGGTATTTATCAATGGAGTTGCAGGAGAACGATTCGCAGTAAGAAACTCAGGGGCTACAGCTGTAGTTGAGGGTGCAGGAGATCACTGCTGCGAATATATGACCGGTGGTATCGTAGTTGTATTAGGACAGACAGGTAGAAATTTTGCTGCAGGGATGAGTGGTGGCGTTGCCTATGTTTTGGATGAGAGTAATGACTTCGATTATTTCTGTAACATGGAAATGGTTGAATTATCATTAGTGGAAGACAATACTGACATAAACGAACTTAAAACACTTATCTATAAACATCAGCAGTATACAAACAGCAACCTTGCAAAGAAAATTATTTCTAATTGGGAACAGTATGTTTTAAAATTCAAGAAAGTAACTCCTATTGAATATAAGAAGGTACTCCAGGAAAAAAAGATCAGGGAATTAGATCGAAAAATTGCAGTTGTTGAACGAGATTATTAATAAATCTATCCTTATTGGATATAAAAATATATATGATGGGAAACCCTAAAGCGTTTATGACGATTCCACGTAAAGAGGCAGGTTATCGTCTGATAAGTGAGAGAATACATGATCACGGTGAAGTTGAGCAAATTCTAAACAGAGAAGATCGAAAACAGCAGGCTTCTCGTTGTATGGATTGTGGAATTCCTTTCTGCCACTGGGCATGTCCATTGGGAAATAAGATGCCTGAATGGCAAGAATATATTTCACGGGGTGATTGGAAGAGAGGTGTTGAGATTTTGCATGAAACTAATAATTTCCCTGAATTTACCGGTAGGGTTTGTCCCGCTCCATGTGAAAAATCGTGCGTCCTTTCTCTTCATGATGCACCAGTAACAATTCGTGAAAATGAAGCATCAGTTACTGAATTTGCTTTCATGGAAGGTATGATAAAACCACTTCCGCCTAAACGCAGAACAGGCAAAAGGGTTGCTGTAATTGGTTCAGGACCATCGGGACTTGCCGTTGCACAGCAGTTAAATCGTAAAGGTCACTCTGTGACTGTTTTTGAGAAAGACAACAGCGTTGGTGGATTACTTAGATATGGCATTCCTAATTTTAAGCTGAGCAAGCATATTATCGATCGAAGGATCAAGTTGATGATAGAAGAAGAAATTGAATTTATAACCAACACTGAAATTGGAAAAGATATTTCAGGAGAAGAGTTATTGAATAGCTTTGATGCTATATGTCTTGCTATCGGTTCAGGAAAACCGAGGGATATAAATCCGGAAGGACGCGATCTTCAGGGAATTCATTTTGCCATGGATTTTCTTTCACATGAGATTAAGTCGCAATCTGGTGAACTTAAGAGTGGTGAAGAAAAAATTACAGCCAAGGACAAGCATGTACTTGTTATAGGTGGAGGAGACACGGGTTCTGATTGCGTCGGCACATCAGTAAGACAGGGAGCAAAAAGTGTAACACAAATTGAAATTATGCCTAAACCTCCAGTTGGTAAAAATCCATCCACTCCATGGCCCTCACCCTATCCTCAAATTCTGAAGACCTCCTCATCACATGAAGAGGGGTGTACTCGAAGATGGCTACTAAATACAATATCCTTTATGGGTGAAGATGGTAAAGTCAAAGAGGCAATGGCAGAAGAGGTTATTTGGCAAAAAGGTGCTGATAATAAATTCTTAATGGTATCTTCAGGTAACAAAGAGATATTAAAAGCTGATTTGGTATTGCTTGCACTGGGATTTGTGCATCCGGTACATGAAGGGCTGCTAACACAACTTGGCATAAATTATGATATGCGGGGAAACGTTGCAGTAGACAAAAAACATAGTAGTAATGTTGAGAAAGTTTTTGCTACAGGTGATGCAATAATGGGAGCAAGTCTAGTTGTAAAAGCTATTGCTTCAGGCAGAAAAGTTGCAGAAGACATTCACCAATTATTATCTCAGCAATAGACACTACTAATAAACAACCAATTAACAATAAATATTTATGTGTGGAATAGTATGCTCTTTTAATATATATAAAGACGAAGAGATGATGAGATCTCAAATCGTTGAGATGTCTTCTAAACTTCGTCATAGGGGACCCGACTGCTCAGGTGTTTTTTCTTGTAAAAATGTGATAATGGCTCATGAAAGACTGGCTATTGTAGATCCTGAGTCGGGAAAACAACCACTGATTAGCAAGGACAAAAAGCTGGCACTTGCTGTAAATGGTGAAATCTATAATCATCTGGATATTCGAAAAAAATATGAGGGTGTATATGAATTTCAGACTTATTCTGATTGTGAAGTGATAATGGCGCTATATCAGGAGAAGGGTGTAGATTTTATGGAAGATCTGAATGGTATTTATGCATTTGCATTGTATGACACCGAAAAAGATGTTTTTATGATTGGGCGTGATCATATTGGCATTGTACCTCTCTATCAGGGATGGGATGATGAAGGAGTATATTATGTCGCCTCTGAACTAAAAGCCCTGGAAGGTTACTGCAGTAAAATTGAAGAGTTTCCTCCCGGTAGTTATTACTACAGCAAAGATGCGGAGATAACAAAATGGTATTCTCGAGATTGGATGTCCTATGAGAATGTAAAGGATAATATTACTGATATAGAGTTTTTAAAAGTATCTCTGGAAGAAGCTGTTAAAAGACAGCTAATGAGTGATGTGCCTTATGGGGCTCTGCTTTCGGGAGGTCTCGATTCTTCAATTATAACAGCAATTGCTGCTAAATTCTCTACACCTTTACACTCTTTTGCAATTGGCCTGGAGGGCTCTCCTGATCTTGCAGCAGCAAGAAAAGTAGCTAGGCACATTGGAACAGTTCATCACGAATTTCAATATACAATTCAGGAAGGAATTGATGCACTACGAAATGTAATTTATCATATCGAAACATATGATGTAACTACCGTAAGAGCAAGTACCCCAATGTTTATGATAGCTCGTTATATTAAGTCTTTGGGTATAAAAATGGTATTGTCAGGTGAAGGAGCTGATGAGGTGTTTGGTGGCTATCTATACTTTCACAAAGCACCAAATAGTGAAGAGTTTCACAATGAGACTGTTCGCAAACTAAGTAAACTGCATCAGTATGATTGCCTTAGGGCAAATAAATCACTTGCCTCATGGGGAGTTGAGGGTCGTGTACCATTTCTTGATAAGGAGTTTTTAGATATAGCAATGCGTATAAACCCAAAAGACAAGATGGCCGGAAACGGGAAAATTGAGAAATACATACTAAGAAAAGCGTTTGAAGATTATCTGCCAGAAGAGATTGCATGGCGCCAGAAAGAGCAGTTTTCAGATGGTGTTGGATATAGTTGGATTGATTCACTTTCACAATTAGCAGACAGATGCGTAACTGATGAACAGATGAATGAAGTAAATAAATGTTTTCCTATAAATCCTCCACTTTCTAAGGAGGAATATCTGTATCGTACTATTTATTCTGAACATTTTCCATCAGATAGTGCATCATTGTGCGTTCCTTCAGTTCCTTCTATTGCTTGTAGCACTCCTGTTGCATTAGCTTGGGATAAAGCTTTCAGAGAAAATGCCGACCCTTCAGGCAGGGCAGTGGCTACGGTACATCAGAATCCAAAAAGGGAGGGAGTCGATATAAATATACTAGTTTAATCAGCTATTGACGCAAATTGATTATTTTTGCATCGGAAAAATGAACTTCTGATTCCAAAAAACTATTCAATTATGTCAATATTACGTTTTAAAGCTGTTGAAGAGGCGTCTAAAAGAGAACCCGTTGAAGTTATAGGCCCTAAAAAATTACCTTCAGAGTATTTTGGTAAATATGTATTTAACAGAACACAAATGTCTAAATATCTCTCAAAAGAGACTATGAAGACTGTTCTGGAAGCTATCGACCAAGGAAAAACTCTCCATCGTGAAATTGCAGACCATGTGGCAGCCGGTATGAAGATGTGGGCTATGGAGATGGGTGCAACACACTATACTCACTGGTTTCAGCCACTGACTGAAGGGACAGCCGAAAAGCATGATTCATTTATAGATTATATAAATGGTCCAGATAGCGGAATAATTGAACGTTTTTCCGGAAAACTATTAGCTCAACAAGAGCCTGATGCTTCAAGTTTTCCAAGCGGTGGTATCAGAAACACTTTTGAAGCAAGAGGATATACTGCCTGGGATCCCTCTTCACCTGCTTTTATAATAGATGACACACTCTGTATTCCTACAGTGTTTATTTCTTATACAGGTGAAGCATTAGATTACAAGACACCATTACTCAAAGCACTTTCTGCGGTAGATAAAGCATCTGTTGAAGTATGCAAGCTTTTCTATCCTGATGTAAGAAAGGTATACTCATTCCTTGGATGGGAACAGGAGTATTTTCTGGTAGATCAGGCTTTATATGCTGCAAGACCCGATTTAAGTCTGACCGACCGCACACTTATGGGGCATGAAAGTGCAAAAAATCAGCAGCTCGAAGACCATTACTTTGGTGCAATACCTCCAAGGGTTACCTCTTTCATGCAGGAGGTTGAGTTTGAAGCATATAAATATGGAATTCCTCTTAAAACACGTCATAATGAGGTAGCACCAAATCAGTTTGAAATTGCTCCTATTTATGGTGAAACTAATCTTGCAGTAGATCAGAATCTCCTTATTATGTCACTTATGCATAAGATCGCTGCAAAGCATAAGTTTAAACTACTGTTGCATGAGAAACCATTTGCAGGAGTAAACGGATCGGGCAAGCACAATAACTGGTCACTCTGTACAGACACCGGTATAGGCCTATTCACACCAGGCAAGACAGCTAATGAAAACCTGCTGTTTGTCACCTTTCTTGTAAATACACTTTTAGCAGTATATAAGCATAATGGTTTGCTAAAAGCTTCGATTATGTCGGCAAATAATGCACACCGACTTGGCGCAAATGAAGCACCTCCAGCAATCATTTCTGTATTCCTTGGTAAGCAGATCTCAGCAGTTCTCGACAAAATAGAGTTTAGCTCAGAAGATGACGATATTACGGTAGACGAGCTAAAAAAGATGCAACTGGGGATAGCACATATACCTGAGGTATTAGTTGATAATACTGACAGAAACCGCACATCGCCATTTGCTTTCACAGGTAATCGTTTTGAGTTCAGAGCTGTAGGTTCATCAGCAAATTGCTCAGCAGCCATGATTGCCTTGAACTCTGTTGTTGCTGCTCAGTTAATCGATTTTAAAAAGGAGATCGATATAAAGATGCAGAAAGGAATGAAAAAGGAGCAGGCTATCTTTGATACGCTCCGCGCATTCATTAAAGAATCTAAACCTGTACGTTTCGAAGGAAATGGATATAGCGATGAGTGGAAACAGGAAGCAAAAAAACGTGGACTTGACTGCGAAACCAGTACACCTTTAATTTACGATGCATACATTTCAAAGGAGTCTGTTGAAATGTTCGAAAGTATAGGTGTATTAAATGAGAAAGAGCTTCATGCACGCAATGAGGTAAAATGGGAAACGTACACTAAAAAGATTCAGATCGAAGCTCGTGTTCTGGGCGATTTGTGCATGAATCATATAATACCTGTAGCGACTGAATATCAAACAGTTCTTCTTGACAATCTCTATAAAATGAGAATTGTTTTCGATAAAGAAAAAGCTGACAAGCTATCCAGAGAGGACGCTGCTCTTATTGAAGAAATTGCCGATCATGTTTCTGCAATCAAAACCAATGTGGATAATATGGTTGAAGCACGAAAAGCGGCAAATAAACTGGAAGATGCAAGAGAAAAGGCCATTGCCTACCATGACACTGTATTCATCTATTTCGATGTTATCAGATACCATGTAGATAAGCTAGAGCTTATTGTAGACAATCAGATGTGGACCCTGCCCAAATACAGAGAGCTGCTGTTTATCAGTTAAGAATAGACATACTCAAGATTATACATACTCATCACCGTAACGGAATTTTACGTCCGTTACGAAATGTTTTATACGTTGTTCTTCACTTTTCTTGCAAATGAGCAGAACATTGTCTGACTCTGCAACTATATAATCTTCAAGTCCCTGAAGTACAACAAGCTTATCTTCATTCATTGCTACAATATTATCGCTGCTTTCTATAAACAGTGTCTTGCAGTTAAGATTAGCATTGTTATTTTCATCACGTTCAGAAACCTCGTGAAGTGCTCCCCATGTTCCAAGGTCACTCCAACCGAAGTTTGATATGTTTACATATACATTATCAGCCTTTTCCATTATACCATAGTCAATAGACACATTTGCACAGAAAGGAAAACTAGCATCAATAAACTCTTTCTCTGCAGGTGTATTGAACAGCTCTTTACCCTCATTAAACTTCTGAATAATATCCGGTAAATGAATCCTGAAAGCATTCATAATGCTATCTACATTCCACAGAAAGATTCCTGAGTTCCATACAAATTCACCACTCTCCACAAATTTTGTTGCAAGATCTATATTCGGCTTTTCAGTAAAAGCTTTAACCTTGTGAATACCATCTTTCTCTACTTCATTTACCTGTATATAACCATACCCGGTTTCAGGTCTGCTGGGTGTAATCCCTAAAGTAAGCAACACCGGATTTTCATCTACAAACTCTAAGCCCTTTAACATATCAGCCACAAACTGATCCTCTTTCATAATAAGATGATCCGAGGGTGCCACTATTATATTAGCATTAGGATTAATAGCCTGTATTCTGTATGTAGCAAATGCAATTGCCGGTGCAGTGTTTCTTCTCATTGGTTCCAGCAGAAGCTGATTATCTTTAAGTTCCGGCAACTGTTTCTTTGTCATTTCAGCATAAGCATCATTAGTAACAATATAAATATTCTCAGCTGGAACAACCTTTTTAAAACGATCATAGGTCGATTGTAAAAGTGACCGTCCTGTTCCAAAGAAATCAAGAAATTGTTTAGGCTTATTTTCCTTGCTAAAAGGCCAGAAACGGCTGCCTACACCACCACTCATTATCACACAGTAGTTATTATTATTGTTCCCCATTACTAAGATTATATATGTTTATTAAATTGTATATTCATTCGGGTTATAAATCAACCATTTAACAAAACAGAGTTTACACAAATAACATTTTTAGTATCTTTTTGTTTTGTATAGATGACATTTCATCCTTAAAGATACAAAACAAAAATGAAAAATTAGCGCCTCAAATGTATTAATTAATGAAAATATTACTACTTTTGCATTCGCATTTGCCCAGATGGCGGAATTGGTAGACGCGTTGGTCTCAAACACCAATGGATGCAAGTCCTTGTCGGTTCGATCCCGACTCTGGGTACTAAAAACCCTGATTGTCTTTTGATAATCAGGGTTTATTCTTTTTAGACTATTACAAACCAATAATTTATATAATCATTTCCTTTCTATTTCCCGCAAACTATCCATCTTCTTTTTTGCAAGGAAACCATAAATATCCTCAAGGTGTTCAGTCACTTTTTGATTGCCAAATTCGTAAACTTTTTTAACCAGACCATTTAGAAAATCACGATCATGAGAAACCACAATAAGAGTTCCGTCAAAATCGATCAGTGCCTGTTTAAGAATATCTTTTGTCTTCAGGTCAAGATGATTGGTAGGTTCATCAAGAATTAGCAGATTCACCGGCTCCAATAATAACTTTATCATAGCAAGTCGTGTACGTTCACCACCTGATAAAACTCTCACTTTCTTGTCGATATCTTCCCGACCAAACATAAAAGCACCTAAAATGTCACGTATCTTGGTTCGAATATCACCCACTGCAATATCGTCAATAGTTTGAAATACAGTCAGCTCCTCATCCAAAAGCGATGCCTGATTTTGTGCAAAATATCCTATTTTCACATTATGCCCCAACTGTAAACTACCACCGAATCCAATTTCACCCATTATACATTTTACGAGTGTAGATTTTCCTTCTCCGTTACGACCTACGAAAGCTACTTTCTCACCTCTCTCGATTGTTAAATTTACTCCACTGAAAATCAGCTTTTCGTCGTAAGATTTACTTACATCTTCAGCTATTACAGGATAGCTGCCCGAACGTGGTGATGGTGGAAATCTCAGTTTAAGTGCCGAATTATCTATCTCGTCTACCTCTATTAGCTCTAGTTTTTCTAGCATTTTAACGCGTGACTGAACCTGCAAGGTTTTGGAGTATGTCCCTTTAAACCTCTCAATAAACTCTTTAGTTTCAGCAATCATTTTCTGCTGGTCGTCATACTGTTTTTGCTGCTGCTCACGTCGCTCTTTACGCAATTCAAGATATTGGGAATAAGAAGCTTTATAGTCGTATATGCGACCCATAGTCACTTCTATTGTTCGGTTAGTAATGTTATCCACGAATGCTCTGTCATGGGAAATTACCACCACCGCTTTAGCGCTATTTATAAGAAAGTTTTCGAACCACTCAACTGAGTCGATATCAAGATGATTGGTAGGTTCATCAAGAAGTATGAGATCCGGATCCTGAAGGAGAAGTTTTGCCAGCTCTATACGCATACGCCACCCACCACTGAATTCAGATGTCATTCGGTTAAAATCACTTCGGGAAAACCCCAAACCAATAAGCATCTTTTCCACTGCAGCATCATAATTGATCTCTTCTACACCATAAAACTTTTCACTTAAAGATGAGACACGCTCAATGAGCTGCATATACTCTTCTGAGTCATAATCAGTGCGAACGGTTAGCTCATGATTAATACGCTCAATCTCTTTCTCTAAATTCTGAACATGTGAGAAAGCACGTGAAGTCTCCTCAAACACGGTGCAGTCATCTTCTGTCATAAGGTGCTGAGGAAGATAGGCAATAGAAAAATCCTTAGGCATTGACACTCTACCTCTTGTCGGTTCTCTCACACCTGCCAGTATTTTTAGCAGTGTAGACTTTCCGGCTCCATTTTTACCCATTAAGGCAACCCTATCCTTTGGATTTATAGCAAAAGAAACATCTGAGAACAGGGTGGTTCCCCCGAACTCAACAGCTAACCCGTCAACCAATACCATATTTTATTTTTTAAGGCTACAAAGATACATTTTGAAAATGGTTTGTGAAAATAACAGTATAAACAAGGCTACTATTGCATTAAAAATAAATGAGTTGTACCTTTACTGAAAATTTATTTTAATCAGTAAAATAAAATTGACTAATTCAATTTTTTTCGTAACTTTGACCTTTTCAAACAAATTATTTATTATAGATGCCGATTAGTGATAGTGTGCTATTTTAAACAGACTACAATAAAAAGTTATCAAACAAAATATCATGGTTAAGAATCTATTCTTCAGAAGCGACAAAAGTCCTAAAAATGTACAGATTAAAAAAGACATTCTGACACACTTCATGTCTAATGGAAATGATACAATATCTGAGGTATCAAAAGTGCTGGATTTAAGTGTACCCACAATAACTAAATTCATTACAGAGTTAATGGACCAGGATTTGATAAAAGAGTTTGGCAAGGCACACACTCCTGGTGGAAGACATCCGATCGTATATGGTTTGAGTCCCGAGTCAGCCTACTTTGTGGGTGTGGATATAACACGTCACCACTTGAATATGGGATTAATGGATTTCACAGGAAATATGGTAGATATTCAAATGGGTATACCTTTCACTTACGACAATTCTATTGAGTCACTTGATCAACTTGGTAATCACATTCAAGATTTCATTGACAAAACTGGGGAGCGTAAACAGAAAATTTTTAATGTCAACGTAAATATCTCCGGTAGAGTAAATCCTGAATCAGGCTATAGTTACAGCAGTTTTTATTTTAATGAACGACCATTAAGCGAACTTCTTACCAAAAGATTAAATTTCAAAGTCGGTATTGATAACGACACCAGGGCAATGGCCTACGGTGAATATATGAATGGCATTGTTGAGGGAGAGCAGAATATTATTTTCATAAATATTTCCTGGGGACTTGGAATTGGTATCATAATTGATGGAAAACCATATTACGGGAAATCAGGTTTTTCAGGAGAGTTCGGACACTTCCCCACATTCGATAACGAGATTTTGTGCCACTGTGGCAAAAAAGGATGTCTGGAGACAGAAGCTTCGGGACTGGCTATGCACAGAATCATTCTTGAAAGAATTTCAAAGGGCGAAAGCACAATTTTAACCGATCAGGTAAAAGATATAAACAAACTCACTTTAACTGATATAATGAGAGCTACTGCTCTTGAAGATCCTCTATGTATAGAAATTATTGAGGATGTTGGTTACAAATTGGGAAAATATATTGCCGGATTAATAAATATTTTTAACCCCGATCTTGTAGTAATTGGCGGCCAGGTAGCTGAAGCAGAAGGATTTATAATGCTGCCAATAAAAAGCTCAATTAAAAAGCACTCTCTAAGTTTGGTAAATAAAGATTCAGAAATTGTAGCATCTAAACTAAAAAGTAAAGCCGGAGTTATTGGGGCATGTATGATAGCAAGAAGCAGATTATTCCTTGAGTAACTGTTAATTTATCACTTATTATCCTCAAATCATTACATATTATTGTTTTTTATCCTATTTTTGCTAGATATTAATTTAGTAAAATATGGAAAAAAGACATTTTGAAACATTGCAAATTCATGCAGGACAGGAACTTGATCCAGTGACTGGCGCGAGAGCAGTTCCTATCTATCAAACCACAGCTTATACTTTTAAAAGCGCTGAACATGGCGCTAATTTATTTGGATTAAAAGAGTTTGGAAACATCTATACAAGGTTGCAAAACCCCACAACAGATGTTTTCGAAAAAAGAATGGCAGCACTGGAAGGTGGTGTTGCTGCAGTGGCCACTTCATCAGGAATGTCGGCGCAGCTTCTGGCTATTCATAATCTGGCTTCAGTAGGAGACAACATTGTTTCTACTTCTTTTCTTTACGGTGGAACCTATAATCAGTTTAAGGTAGCTTTTGCCAGAATGGGTATTGAAGTTCGTTTTGCAGATGGTGATAATGCTGATAGCATAGCTTCACTTATAAACGAGAAAACTAAAGCGATCTACCTTGAAACAATCGGTAACCCCGAATATAATATTCCTGACTTCGAAGCAATTGCCGAAATTGCACGTAAAAATGATATCCCACTGATTGTTGATAATACTTTCGGTCAAGGGGGATACCTCTTCAACCCTATTGAATGGGGTGCAAGTGTTGTACTTCATTCAGCCACAAAATGGATAGGAGGACATGGTTCTTCAATGGGTGGAGTGATTATCGATGGTGGTAACTTTAACTGGGGCAACGGAAAATTCCCAATGTTTAGTGAACCTTCAGAAGGTTATCATGGATTGAATTTCTGGGATACATTCGGAAGTGATTCTCCATTTGGAAATATAGCATATGCAATCAGATGCAGAGTTGAAGGGTTAAGAGATCTGGGACCGGTAAACAGTCCTTTCAACACATTCCTGTTGCTTCAGGGACTTGAGACTCTCTCTCTACGTGCTGAACGTACTAATCAAAATGCTTTAGAACTTGCACAGTGGCTGGAGAAACATCCTAAAGTTGAGAAAGTAACTTATCCCGGTCTTGAGAGCAATAAATACAACTCTCTGGCTAAGAAATACTTGAAGAACAACGGTTTTGGGGGTGTATTATCATTTTATGTTAAAGGTAATGTTGATCAAACTGCTAAGGTGATTGATAATCTTGAGTTACTGAGCCACGTTGCAAATGTTGGTGATGCAAGAACATTGATTATTCATCCTGCAACTACTACTCACCAGCAACTATCAGAAGAGGCACAGATTGCAGCAGGAGTTTATCCTAATGCACTTCGCATCTCTTTGGGTCTGGAGCATATTGATGATATTAAAGCTGATATCGACGGTGCTTTAAAACATATTTAAAATGAGCTGATATCAGATATATTTAAGGTTAGTGATTAACGGGGGTGATTTCAACATTTTCTGAAACACCCTCGTTTTATTTTCACTCAATCCAGTACCTGTTTTATCAACTCTTCATCATCAAGAAGTGATTTAAGCTCCTGACGAAGATCTACATTACTTACTTCAAGATCTTCAATAAGCACACGTTGCCAAATCTCTTCTACCCATCTGTTTTGTTCAACACCAAACTCATCAATGGGTTGAAACCATCTTAAATACATGAAGTTGTCATGCGACAATTTGATTTGCAATGGATTGTCCTTACCTTCCTGACTTTTATTAAATGAATTGATAATTGACTCTGTGTATACATCCCCTTCAATTTTATAAGAACCATCTACAGTAATAATTGCACCGTTTTCGGTTGACATAAAATTTATAAATCTTCCATCAGACTGAACAATTTTAAACATACCGTGAGGAGTAATCTTGTAACCGGATTCATTACTATTATGAATAGCTTTTACCTCCCACAATCCAATTATACTTTCAGCATTTTTGTTAATTGCACTTCTCGAAGCACTACATCCAGTTGTTAAAACCAACAGACAAACACAAAAAACAGACCACACCGTTTTCATAATATTATATTTTAGAAGCACCGTTAAAAACTATATTTCACTCAAATACAAATGACAACCACTTGACTACAGCTAATTTTCCAAAATAAAAAAAAGAAAAGAACCCTTCAATGATATAACAAAAAGTATCTTTTTTTGTTGATTAATTTTATAGAATAATTAACCGTTTTAATCATTCAATTTGATGATAAACTTTGATTGTTTATTAATACATAACAGGTTGGATTTATTAAATTAACGAAAAAGTATCCTTAATCATTGGCTTTTAGTATGAAAACCTATATTTTTGTCCTCCGTTGGAATAGAATTTACTAGAAATGAAGATAGACTTTAAAGAACGTACTCCTCAACTTATTGCACTTATTGGTGTACTGTTAATTGTAACTGTTGTACTTATTGGTTTTCTTGTAACGCGAAACTCGCAAATGAAAGAGATGCAGGAACAGTTTGTTATCGATAAACAGGAACTGGAAGATGAATATGAGGCAATTTCTTTACAATATGAAGGCTTCAAATTTAGTGTACAAAATGACTCATTGCTATATCGACTACAAAATGAACAGGCTAAAGTACTGCGTTTACAGGAAGAGCTTAGAATGACAAAAGCCACTGACAGGGCTGAGATAAAAAGATTAACCGATGAACTCTCAACCTTACGCAGAATATTACGTTCTTATATCCAACAAATTGATTCACTTAACACTCTCAATAACGAGCTAAGGGCAGAAAATGAGCAGATAACTGATCGATACAACAGAACAAGCAGAACGCTCCAGCAGGTATCTCAGGAAAAAGAGCAGTTATCGGAAAAGGTATCTCTTGCCGCACAGTTAGTTGCAACAAATATTAATGCTAAAGCAGTAAACGACCGCGGAAGAGAACAATCCAGATTAAGTCGCAGCACTCAATTTGTAGTAAATTTTACTATTGCAAGAAATATAACCACAGAACCGGGTGAACGTACTGTATATGTAAGGATACTTACACCTGATGGTACTGTATTGTCTAAAAGTCCAAACGACAAATTCCCATATGAAAACAGTGAAATCCTTTACTCTATGAAACGAATTGTGGAGTATGGAGGAGAAGAGATTCCTGTAACCATGTACTGGGATATTGAAGAATTCCTAATGCCGGGAACATTTAAAGCAGATATTTTTGCTGACGGACACCACATAGGTTCACATAGCTTCTTAATGGAAGATTAAATTTTTTACTTAATGGACACAAACATTATTATTGTTTTTGCAATAATTATTGTTGCAATATTTTTCTTTATTTGGGGAAAGATACGCTCGGATATTGTAGCTTTATCCGTAGTAGTTATGCTTATAACAACAGGAATTCTGACTCCTGCAGAGGGTTTGTCGGGATTTTCCAATTCTGTTGTTATAATGATGATTGCGCTGTTTATTGTTGGAGGAGGGATATTTCAGACCGGTCTGGCAAAAATGATAAGTACCCGTATCCTTAAATTAGCAGGGGAAAGTGAATTAAGGCTGTTTATACTGGTAATGCTTGTGACCGGATCTATTGGTGGACTAATTAGCAATACAGGTACTGTCGCCGTGATGCTCCCCATAGTTATGAGTATGGCTTCTGAAGCAAAAACCAGTGCACGCAGATATCTCATGCCAATGGCATTTGCCAGCAGCCTGGGACTCTTAACACTGATCAGCACACCACCCAACTTAATTATTAATGATGCTTTAATGAGCGGTGGGTTCGAAAGTTTGTCTTTCTTTTCGTTCCTGCCTATCGGTCTCATTACACTCTCACTGGGTATTATGATCCTATGGCCATTGAGCAAGCTTTTAGTTTCGGGAAAAGACAGAGAAAAAGCATCATCATCAAAAGGTAAGTCACTTAATCAGTTAGTTTCTGAATATCAATTGGCCGACAACCTATACAGAGTCTCAATTGGTGAAAACTCCCCGTTTATTGGCAAATCGCTTCAGGAACTGAATATTACAAGTAAATATAATGTAAGCATACTCGAAATCAGAAGAGTTCAATCCAGGAAACGTTTTCATAAACCTGTAGATATGAAACTGGCCGGACCTGCAAGTACTTTTCAGGAGAATGATCTGCTATATGTATTTGGAAATATTAATGATATAATGACTTTTGTTGAAGATAACAATTTGACATTAGTAGATACACAGGAAACGGAAATGGGTAGAAATGCACTATCTGTTTCCAAGGCAGGAGGCATGGAATTTAGTAAAATAGGTATTGCAGAGGTTGTGTTGATGTCGAGCTCAAAACTTATTAATAAACGTGTAAAAGAATCTAATTTCCGTCAACTATACAATGTGAATATACTGGGACTTAGGCGAAAGAATGATTATATCATTCAGGATGTGAAAGATGTAAAATTGCATTCAGGTGACCTCCTACTGGTGCAGGGTAAATGGAAAGATATTGAGAAACTTACAGAAGAGACCTCTGATTGGGTGGTTGCCGGTCAGCCCATGGAGAATGCAATGAAAGTTCCCAGAAACCATAAAGCTCCAGTAGCTGCACTAATTATGGTGCTGATGGTTGTAGCAATGGTTCTTAATATCTTCCCCACTGTTGTATGTGCTTTGATGGCTGCTATTCTGATGATACTCCTTGGCTGCTTCAGAAATGTTGAAGCAGCATATAAATCAATAAACTGGGAAAGTACATTCTTGTTTGCAGGTATGTTCTCTTTAGGTGTTGCTATGGAAAAAACCGGTGCATCTTCATATATGGCTGACGGAATTGTGTCAGGTTTAAAAGAATTTGGTCCCACAGCTGTTTTAGCGGGTATTTATATAGCAACATCCATACTTACTTTTTTTATAAGCAATACAGCTACGGCTGTACTTTTTGCACCGATAGCATTTCAGGCGGCGATATCGATAGAAGCAAATCCCTACCCTTTCCTATTCTCTGTTGCTATTGCAGCAAGCATGTGCTTTGCAAGTCCTTTTTCCACTCCACCAAATGCTTTGGTGATGTCATCAGGTAGATATAGGTTTATTGATTATATTAAAGTAGGATTGCCATTACAGGTAATAATTGGTATTGTAATGATATTTATACTGCCAGTACTTTTTCCTTTTTAACACATAGTGAGCGTAGGGGAAACTGACTATCTCTACTCTATCAATTTTAGAAAATCCTCTTCATTGATGATTTTCACTCCCTGCTTTTGTGCTTTCTCAAGCTTTGCCGGACCCATATTATCGCCCGCAAGGATGTAGTCGGTATTTTTAGAAACAGAGCCACTATTCTTACCACCGTTCTGCAGAATCATAGCTTTATACTCATCCCTTGAATGAAGCTTGAAGGTACCGCTAATTACGATTGTCAGGCCCTTCAGTTTCTCCGTTTTGGCAGCCAGAACATCTTCACTTAATTCAAACTGTAGTCCATGCTCTTTAAGTCGCATTACAAACTGCATAAACTCAGGCTTAGAAAAATAATCGATCAAACTCTGTGCAATTCGGTTACCAATCTCCTCAACAGAAGTAAGCTCCTCAATAGTTGCTTTAATCAGCTTATCTATATTGGGAAATGCGCTGGCCAATTTCTGGGCAACTGTTTCACCAACATATCTAATTCCAAGAGCAAAAAGCACTCTCTCATATGGAACCGATTTTGATTTCTCTATGCTCTCTATTAGATTTCTGGCACTTGTTTCACCCCATCTTTCCAGGTTAACAAGATCTTCAAATTTCAGATTATAAAGATCAGAAGCATCTCTGATCAATCCTTTATCATAAAGCAGAGTTATAGTTTCTGGACCAATAGTGATATTCATTGCTCTACGAGTAACAAAATGCTCTATACGTCCCTTTATCTGTGTAGGACAACCCTCTGAGTTTGGACAATAATGTGCAGCCTCATCCTCATTTCTGACAAGTGTTGTACCACAGTCCGGACATTTTGTTGCAAAACGAACTTTGTCTCCTATCATGAAATTTTCCTTGCGAGCTTCCAAGTCTACTGCTGTTATTTTAGGGATTATCTCTCCTCCCTTTTCGACATACACCATGTCGCCGATGTGCAGATCGAGAGCTTTTATGGCATCTTCATTATAGAGCGATGCGCGTTTTACGGTTGTACCGGAAAGCAGTACTGGTTCAAGGTTTGCAACAGGTGTAACAGCACCAGTTCTGCCAACCTGATAAGTAACAGATTCTAGTCTGGATATCGCTTGCTCAGCATTAAATTTGTATGCAATTGCCCACCTGGGGAATTTGGATGTTGAACCCAGATTGCGCTGTTGAATTAATGAGTCAACTTTTATTACAATACCATCGGTAGTCACAGGCAGGTTCTTACGTTCCACATTCCAGTAATTGATAAAATCGAATATCTCATCAGGAGATTTGCATTTCCTCATAGTGTCTGAAACGTTCAGCCCCCAATTGCGGGCTAGTTTAAGATTCTCGAAATGACTGTCAGTCGGCAAATCTTCTCCTGTAATATTGTAAATGTATGACTCCAGTCTGCGAGAAGCAACCACCCTTGAATCTAGTAACTTGAGTGTTCCTGATGCAGCATTTCGTGGATTGGCAAAAAGTGGCTCCTCCTGCTCTTCACGCTCTTTGTTTATCTGTTCGAACGAACTCCAGGGCAATAAAATCTCACCACGAGCCTCCAGATAGTCTGGCAAATTATCTCCCTTTAGAATTAATGGTATATTTCTAATTGTTCTTACGTTATCTGTAACATCATCACCCATTCGCCCATCACCACGTGTGACAGCGCGTACGAGGCGACCTTTTTCGTATATCAGAGAGATTGAAGTTCCATCAAACTTTAATTCACAAACAATTTCAAACGGCTCATTCAATCCCTTTTTAACGCGGTTAAAAAAATCGGTCACCTCTCCCTCAGAATATGTATTCTGAAGAGAAAGCATAGGGTAACGGTGATTTACTTGTGGAAAATTGTTATTTATATCACTGCCAACTCTCACAGATGGTGAGTTTGGATCATGCAACTCGGGATGTTCAGCTTCAAGATCAATCAGCTCTTTCATCAGTTTATCAAATTCAAAGTCTGAAATAACCGGTTGTGACAGCACGTAATAATTGTAGTTATGCTCGTGCAGTTGTTTTCGAAGCAATTCAATTCTCTCTTTAACCTTTTCCATATATCTTTTATTGAAATATCTTTTACCTAAATATCCTCATCCATGGATAAACAGTTGCCTTACCGCTATTGTTTCTGAAATTGTCAATAGATGCCGACAGTGTAAGGCTTTGCTGAAAAAGTATGTTCCCCTCTGTTATATGCAGATTCCCATTCAGGCGAACTTTAACTCTTCCTGTTTCCATAAACCTGATGTAAAATTTACTCTGTAGATATGAGTCTCCCTGAAGAAACGGTGTACCCCAGTATAAATCTCCTCCATACCTGTCATAGAACCTCATCCTGTGATCTCCCAAATATAATGTATTTTCAGTTCCAATACCCCAAAACTCAAGGTTCGCTCTTGAAATAAAGCCAATAGGTTTATGAATTATATCTGTTTTTCTATCACGTTCTACTCCGGCAAAAACACCTGCTGACAACAGTCCCTTAAAGCTATTATCAGACTCATATTCTAAGCCTATTGATGCCATTCCCTGCATCTGTTCACTTACTCCATACTCAGGGTTTCGAGGATTGGTTCCCGCATAATGAAAAAGATAGGATTGGAAATCTCCGAAAAAAACACCTTTTGAAGCTTTACCTGAAAAGCCAATAAAAAAATTCTCTCTGTTTACTGGGGTAGCATATCCTGTCCAGTCCATCCACGCATTAAAATAACTCCTACCATTACCAATCTGCCAGAACAAACCCTGCATTAGTGGAGTAAAATAGCTTACAGAATCGCTGAAAAAGAAATCAGAATAGTTTGACAACACTTCTCTTCGGGGGAAAGAGCCGGCTCGAAAAGTAATTTTTGGTGTCTGATACTGATAGTAAAGTGTTAAATCCACTTTATCAATTGCCTTATGCATTCCCGGTATTTTCAATATATCTACTCCTGCAACAACTGTATGAGCAGAATCCCAAGTGATTCCAGCTGCAGGGGTTACCCAAATTCCGTTTAATGTCTGTGGATCGGTATAAGAAGATTTCTCATACTCTCTGTTATCAAAGAAATAATCCAATCCTAACTTCCAGATGTAGTTCTGGGCATGGAGAGAAACGACTGAACAAAGTGTTAACAATAAAAAAATATATCTCATATAACAGTCACTGTTTTAATTGCCTTTCATATCATCTTTTGAAATAGATGTAAAAATACAATTTTTCGATATACCTTAGGCTAGTTATTACATTATTACTCATAAATAGGTTGTATCGTCCTGATTTTTGTTTACAGTTAGTGTAAACCTATTTCAGGACTTGACAGTCGTACCAAACATGAACTTTATCCATACCATGTCCGTATCCTCTTCATATCCTCCTCATACTTTCTTCATATCCTCCTCATATTTTATTGAGGAGGGGCTGGATGATGTACCTTTAATGTAGGGCTGTTATATCTCTTTTTCTTTCCATTTCCCACTTCTGATATAAAAAAATGAGAGTGTCATGAGCATGAACCAATATACATGTTCGGTTGTCCACGCAGCAGCTACCGAGGCTCTTATATAAACAATTATGAACCACATATAGGCTACATAAAACAGAAGAGTTATCATTTCAAATTTAAGTGCTGTGCGAGTATTTCCGGTCCCGGATACCGAACTAAACAGGACAGTGCCTAAACTATAAATAGGCAGTGATGATATCATAACGTAAAGAGGTACAACTGTATCTGCGATCAAGGAAGGATTATCGGTGTAGATTTTTATCATTAATTTTGGGAAAGCAACAAGAATTGAAATGAAGATTATCATTACTCCCAGACTAATCATTGATAGCCGTTTAATAAGGTTTGGAACTTCATGATGTCTGCCGGCTCCAATTGTATTGCTTACCATAGTACTTGTACTTGAGCCTATAGCGTGCGATGGTATAGTGAAAATTGTATAGAAACTACGAACAATGTTTGTAACTGCAAGTGATCTCTCTCCCATATAATTTTCAATAAGCATGAAGAAAACAAACCAGGTGGAGATTGAGAAAAGATATTGTACCATCATGAAAATGGAAATATCCAATGTTTTTTTTATTACTGACCATTGCAATCTTATCTTAACAAATCCATATTTAACCAGATCTATTGTCTTCGTTGTATATATAATAAAAAACAGGGTTGATGCAAGTTCTGCTATTACTGAAGCTATTGCTGCCCCGGCAATGCCCATTTCGGGCATTCCTAAATTTCCAAAGATAAGACCATAATCAAATATGATGTTAACAACTGCCATCACAGCAGCATTTATTGTTAGTATTTTGGTACGTGCAATTCCAATATAAAATGCACGAAACATCAGATTGACAAACGCAAATATTAGTCCAAACAGACGCCATTCAAGATATTCTGTTACTGCACCGGAGACATCTGCTGACTGAAATAATTGGGGAATCCAGTTAACAGCACCATATCTTAAAATAGGAATCAGTACTATTGCCGGGATTAAAAGGAAAATAGAACCCTGTATAACTATATCACCAATTTTATTGTAGTTTTTCTCTCCGTTTCGCCTTCCAATAAGGATCTGACTACCCATGCTGAATCCAAAACCGAGAGTGTAAATTGCTATATAGATTACTCCGGCTAAAGCAGAAGCACCAAGCTCAACCTCTCCTACTCTTCCCAGAAAGGCAGTATCTACTACCTGAATCAGGTTCTGAGTCAAAAGACTGAGAAATATAGGAGCACTGATTTTAAAAATGTGTTTGTTGGTATACACGTTTATCAATTAAAAACCGCCAGTTACATCTGTAGCTGACGGTTGATATTATGCTTAAATTTATTTTTTAATCTGATTCGTTTTTCCGTCAAGATTTATTACGGTAGGAGTGAAACTCTTTGCCTCCTCAAATGGTATAGTGGCATAACTCATTATTATAATTATATCTCCCTTTTGAACTTTGCGTGCTGCCGCACCATTAAGACATACGATTCCTGATCCACGCTCTCCGCGAATAATATAGGTCTCAAATCGTTCACCGTTATTATTGTTAACTATTGCCACCTTCTCATGAATAAACATATTGGCTGCATCAATTAAGTCTTCGTCAATCGTTATGCTACCTTCATAATTCAGGTTGGCGTCTGTTACTGTTGCTCTATGTATTTTTGATTTTAAAATTTCTACCTGCATATTATTTATTTGTATCTGATATTATCTATTAATCTTACCTCTCCGCAAAACAGGGCAATACAGCCCACAATGTAATCGGAGTCACTCCATGATGTTACCGGCTGAAGATTATCTCCATCAACTATCTGAAAGTATTCTACCTTTAAACCGGAGACTTTGTTTATACTTTCTGAAACATAATTAATCAGTTCATAAGGTATAAACTTATCAATCATAAGCTTACTTTCATTTAACACTTTGTAAACCTCTGAGGCATTCTTCTTCTGTTCTTCTGAAAGACGTTGATTGCGGCTACTCATTGCTAATCCGCTGCTTTCACGCACAATAGGCATACCGATTATATTTACCGGCATCTGCAACTGCCTTACCATATCTTTTACGATTGCAAGTTGCTGGAAGTCTTTTTCTCCAAAATAAGCATTGTCCGGCTTTACAATGTCAAACAACTTGCTTACAATTTGGGCCACACCATTAAAATGGCCGGGTCTGAATTCTCCCTCCATTACTTTATCAAGCTGACCAAAATCAAATACTCGTTGATCTTCTTCAGGATACATCTCTTCAACAGAAGGTGAAAAAACATAATCAACCCCCAATCTTTCCAGTAATTCGTGGTCCTTTTCAGGGGTTCTGGGATAATGTTTCAAATCCTCTTTATTATTAAACTGTGTGGGATTCACAAACAAACTTACAATACTTATTTTATTGTCTGCTACACATCTCTCTACTAATGAGGCATGACCTTGATGCAAGGCACCCATAGTAGGTACTAAACCAATTGTTTCTCCCTTATGTCGATAACCCTGTAGTTGATTCTCTAGTTCGGATATTGTATCTATAATTTTCATCACCCGCAATTTAGAGTGCAAAGCAACAAAATAATTGGCACATATAGAAAATAATTTGCATTATTTCACTCTAAAGAATAGACGTAAATTCGGTTATTCGTCTCATTATGTGCATCTTACAACTTTTGCCCATTTTTATTTTGTATTTATGTGGATTTTTTTTATTATCTTTGTACTCAAATTAAGATAATTAGCTTCATGTCTCAGAAAAAAATTTTATACATTTCACAGGAAATCTACCCTTATGTAGATGAAACACCAATCTCGAATACTTCACGATTTTTACCCCAGGCCATTCAGGAGAAAGGCATGGAGATTCGTGCATTTATGCCTAAATATGGCAATATAAATGAACGCAGGAATCAACTTCATGAAGTTATACGACTTTCAGGAATGAACCTCATTATTGACGATTCAGACAACTCTTTGATTATCAAGGTTGCATCTATTCAGTCTGCACGTATGCAGGTCTATTTTATTGACAACGAGGATTATTTTCAGAATAGAGAAACACTGGTTGACAAGAATGGAGAGGAGTATGACGACAATGAGGAGAGAAGTATCTTCTTTGTGCGTGGAGTAATGGAAACTATCAAAAAGTTACGCTGGGTTCCGGATATTATTCATTGTCACGGATGGTTTAGCGGATTAGCACCTCTATATGTCAAGAAAGGGTATAAAGATGACCCATGCTTCAAAGATACAAAGATAGTATACTCTATTTATGATGAAACCTTTAAAAAGCCTTTCAGTAAGGAAGTAGCCCACAAGCTCCGGTTTGAAGGAATTGGCGATGCCGAAATTGAAAAGATAAAAAGCAGAGGAGTGATGGATTATCAAAATCTTATCAAGCTGGCCGTTGATTATTCAGATGGCGTTGTTCTTGGAAGTAAAGATATTGATCCGGAAATTACTAAGTATCTTGAAACTGAGAAGGTCGATTTTCTACCTTATCAGCCCGATTTTGAGAAGAGTGTTGATGAGATTGAGGCCTTCTATAACAAGATTGCTGATTGAGAATCCAACTCTTAACTAAAACTTATTTAGTTTCCCCTATACACAATTATATTTAAAAATTGAAAGAAAGCTATTTTCCGTTTTTAAATCACATTATTTTTTTGGATATTTGCGGCGTTGAAATAATATTTTGAAACTAATGAAGCTCAAAACAATATATAAGTTATTTACAATAACCTTTGTCGCAATACTCGCTTTCTCTTGTAACGACAATTTAGATCAAATAGGATTCTCCATTCAGCCTGATAAAGACAGACTGACTGTAGGTATTGACACTTTACAGTTGCAGGCACGTACTGTTCAGGTTGACTCAGTTTTTGGTAAAACTAATTACCCTGTACTTGGAGAATATGCGGATCCGGTATTCGGTTCTATTAAGTCTGAATATATAGCTGAGTTTTATCTTCCAAAAGGATTGGAATTCAAAGATGGGGCTGTGATAGACTCCGTGAGTGTGGAAATATCTTACACTTCTTTGATTGGAGACTCTATTGCTCCTATGTCGTTGTCTGTATATGAGGTTACGAAATCTCTGAAAGGAACCAATGACTTTACTCATATTGATCCGGAACAGTTTGCTGATATGACTGCTCCTCTTGGAGTGCAAAGCTTCACAGGAAAAAACTCTACATACAGGACTAAATCATATACAGCAGATGATTTCACTACTGTCACATATACAGAATATTTCATAAATGTTGATTTACCAAAGACTATAGGGGAAAGTTTTCTGGAAGAATATAATAAAGCTGGTCATGGTAAATTGTCAGACACTGATACTTTCAGGGAGTATTTCCCGGGACTATATTTTACCACCAGCTTTGGTAACAGTACTATTATAAGCGCTGATCTTACGTCACTGCTTGTACATTACCACTATCTGGATGAAAAAGGTTCTTCAACAAATCAGGATACTATCCGAACAGATGTATTCAAATTGAACAATACTCCTGAGGTTAGACAGATTAACCACATTAAGAGCAATAATGAAGAGCTGCTGGCTGATAACTCAGATGTCACCTATATAAAAAGCCCTGCAGGAGTAAACACCGAGATTGTATTCCCAATATCTCAGGTTCATGATAATCTGCAGTCGATGGCTCTAAATCTCGTAAACTTCACAGTTTATGCTTTACCAGATGAATCAGAAAAGGGTATGGTGAAATTGAGTCCGCCTGATTATCTTCTATTGATTAACAAAGACTCTTTAAATGGATTTTTTGAAAACAGGAAATTAAGAGATAATGTCACAAGCTTTCTTTCTGAAAAGTTTGATCCCTCTACCTACTCATACAAGTTTAACAATATATCGTCGATGATAAATTATTATAACCAGGAGTTTGATGGTGAACCTTATGATCTGACTTATTATCTTATTCCGGTTGATGCTACATATACCAATGTACAACAGGGCTATTCAACTCAGCAAGTGCTTACCAAGATTCAAAACCTGATGTGGCCTACTGCTACTATTTTGGATAAGAGAGCAGGAAGTCTGCAGTTGGAATTAATATTCAGTAAGCTTTAAATAAATTATTGGATATCTATAAATTAGCAATCAGATAGCTAAAGATCAAGAATCAGAAAGCTTCAATCAGAATTGCAAAGTATTAGTTTTCGGTAGTTAGTTTCCGTCTATCAGTATTACATTAATTAATTGTCAGAAAAGTAACCCCTGTTCATTGCCGGCTCTTTTTCTACCCAAGTGCTGGTAAGCAAGTTCAGTAACTTCTCTTCCACGCGGTGTACGTTTTATAAAACCCTCTTTAATCAGATAGGGTTCATACACCTCCTCTATGGTACCGGGATCATCACCAACAGCTGTTGCTATTGTAGTAATACCAACAGGACCTCCTTTAAATTTATCAATGATTGTAAGAAGTATCTTATTATCTATCTCATCCAGACCATACTTATCAATATTAAGAGCCTCTAAAGCATAAGTTGAAATAGATTTGTCTATAGACCCGTTACCTTTTACCTGTGCAAAGTCACGTACTCGTCGTAATAAAGCATTGGCAATTCGTGGTGTACCTCTACTTCTTGATGCAATTTCTTCAGCAGCATTTATCTCACATTTGATCTTGAGAATATCTGCAGACCTGAGTACAATACCGGTGAGTGTAGCAGAATCATAATATTCAAGGTGCATATTGATACCGAATCTAGCTCTTAAAGGACTTGTAAGCAAACCGCTTCTTGTAGTGGCACCCACCAATGTAAATGGGTTGAGATCAATTTGTATTGAGCGTGCACTTGGTCCTTTATCTATTAATATATCAATTCGGTAATCCTCCATTGCACTATACAGATACTCTTCAACAACAGGTGATAAGCGATGTATTTCATCAATAAAAAGTACATCGTTCTCTTCAAGAGAGGTTAATATCCCGGCAAGATCACCGGGTTTATCAAGCACAGGCCCTGATGAAATCTTAAAGCCAACACCCAACTCGTTAGCAATTATATTTGCAAGTGTAGTTTTTCCAAGTCCGGGAGGTCCATGAAGCAATACATGATCAAGAGACTCACCGCGCATGCGTGCGGCACTAACAAATATTTCCAGATTTTCAACAATCTTATTCTGCCCTTTGAATCCTGTGAAGGTCAAAGGACGTAAGGTCATTTCAAAGTCACTATCTGTCTCCTGAAAATTACTTCTGCTATGTATATCGAAATTATCTCCCATTCTATTTATTAATACAAAAATAGTTATTTATTACGGTTTTTGGAAATAGCATTAACGTTTCGTTTTAATCCTGCAAACTTCGTCCTTTTTACAGCTGAACCTCTAAAAAGATGTTGATACTCTTTCTCATTCATACCTATCAGTTTAGTTAAATCAAGTTCCATAAACTCTTCCGATGGCATAAACTCATCTGTGTTGTGAGGAGTTGACATTCTGTTCCATGGACACACTTTCTGACAAATATCACAACCAAAGACATAGTTTTTCAGTTTGGGAGCAACTTCCGCAGATATTTCACCTCTGTTCTCGATAGTTTGATATGAAATACACTTATTGGCATTTACCAGAAAAGGTTTTTCTATAGCTCCTGTAGGACATGCATCAATACAACGAGTACAACTTCCACAATTTTCAGGAATAGGTGAATCATAATCCAGTTCAATATCAATAATCAGCTCACCCAGAAAGAAAAAAGAACCTTTCCCGGGGATTATCAACAAAGTATTCTTACCTACAAATCCTATACCTGCCTGTGCAGCCCAAAATCTTTCCAAAACAGGAGCTGAGTCTGAAAAATATCTACCTGTAACATCAGTATATGTCTGTTTTATAAACTCAAATAGTAGCTTGAGCTTATCCTTTACAACATCATGATAATCTTTCCCATAGGCATAATAGGCAAATTGAGGAGCATAAGTGGGCTGTTTTTG
The DNA here is from genome assembly GCF_028696275.1 of Lascolabacillus sp. Lineage (NCBI taxonomy): Bacteria > Pseudomonadati > Bacteroidota > Bacteroidia > Bacteroidales > Porphyromonadaceae > Lascolabacillus > Lascolabacillus sp. Next base: position 29,670 of record NZ_JAQVHI010000004.1, on the reverse strand, counting down.
GTGAGGGTAATAATTTAGTGCAACAGAAATAATAGATTTTGCACCATCTACAAGCAACCTTGGATCAAGCCTCTTTTCTATATTCCGCTCCATATAACTCATGGTTGCATGATGATTTCCAGCTAACCATTTCATATATCGTTCTTCTTCACCGGTATCAGTAGCACGGCAAATACCGCATGCATCAAATCCCAGTCTCAAAGCCTCTTTTTTTATCTCTTCTGAAAAAGTCATAGTTTATTAAATATATTCCGGGCCAATTGGTCTTCTAAAATTAACTCCATGACACCTATATCAAAAATACAAAGATATGTTTGATTTGACACTGTATAAAATGCATTTAATTGAATTCCCAATTACTTTCAACATACCAGTTCTGGAAAAATTGACTACTTTTGCATGAGTAATTTGCAATATATAACCTCTCATGACGGAATCTTCACTTAAGAGTAAAACTATTCTGTCCCTTTTCTGGAGTTTTATTGATAAGTTTGGACAGCAGCTCCTAAATTTTGTGAGTATGCTGATCCTGATGAATATTATCAGTGCAAGAGAATATGGGATGATTGGTTCACTTGCAATATTTATAGCTTTTTCCTCAATACTTATAGATAGTGGTTTCGGGAGGGCTTTGCTTAACAGGCACAACCTCACAGATACTGATTACTCAACAGTTTTTATTTTTAATATAACACTGGGTATTTTATTGTATCTGATATTATTTATCACTGCACCATTTCTGGGAAATCTTTTCAATACTCCTGAAATAACAGTTGTAGCAAGAGTACTATTTATCTCAATAATATTAAATGCTTTAGGACTAATTCACCAAACTTTGCTAACAAAAAAAGCAGATTTCAAAGGACTGTCCAAAATTAATCTGTTTGCATTGCTCATTGCTGATATTGTTGCGGTAATTATGGCTATTTACAACTATGGAGTTTGGGCTTTGGTAGCGCAGACACTAATATATACACTTCTACGTACTATCTTCCTTTGGTTATACTCAAGCTGGCGTCCAAAAACAAGTTTTAGCAAGAAAAGTCTAACAGCATTCTTCTCCTTCAGTAGTAAACTACTTGCATCGAACTCGATCTCCACACTTGCTAATAATATTTACCCCAGCTTAATTGCAATGTTTTATCCAATGAATCACGTAGCATATTTTAATCAGGCAAAAAAATATCAGGATATCCCCTTTCTTACCATGTCAAATACTTTTCGCTCTGTAGCAATGCTTATACTATCCGAGGTAAACAGAGACAGTGAGAGGATGAAAAGAGTAATGAGCAAAATGATGAAATCCATCTCTTTTATCACATTTCCGGTAGGAATGATAATGATTATTACAGCAGAGTCACTGTTTTTCCTGTTCTTTAAAGAGAAGTGGCTCGAAGCAGTTCCTTATTTCAGAGTACTAACGCTGGCTGGAATGCTTTCACCATTTGTGTTTATTTTCAACGAATTGTTTATTGCTAAGGAGAAATCAGCTTATTTCCTTGGAGTAGAAATCATTAAGACTTTTATTTTAATTATTCTGATAATATTGCTACTCCCTCATGGATTAATGGCTCTGGCAAGTAGCTGGGTGATCTATATTATTATTACATTACTTATTTCGGCTACTTTATCCGGGAGACTTATAAGCTATAGTTCTATACAATTTTTAAAAGATATGCTTCCATACATGGTAGTTGCATTAATCTGCTCAGGAATATCCTATCTGGTTACAAATGGTATACAAAGCAGTGTACTTTACATTATCACAAATGCCATAATTACAGGGGGGTTATATATACTTTTATGTAGAATAATAAAGCTCGAAATGTCAGAGGAGGTTGAAAACTGGTTCTCTAACCTAAAAAAGAAAAGAAAATGAAGGACTCATTACTATTCATACGCTTTGCTGCTCAATTTGCGATCGAAAACAGAACATTATCTCATATCAAACAGTACAGGAGATGGCATAGAGATAAGAAATCGGGTGAAAGCACTTTAAGTCTGGGTTTACCATGGATTACCTATGATGCTATAAAGTTCCTTGAAAAGATATGCAATAAAAGTATGAGAGTTTTTGAATGGGGTTCAGGAGGATCAACAATATTTTTTGCTATCAGATGCAAAGAGGTGATATCAGTTGAGCACGATATATACTGGTTGAATTCACTTCAAAAGAAGATTAAGGAGCTCAAGCTTAATAATGCTTCACTAATAGGAATTGAGGGTAAACCGGTTGATTATTTCAATAAGTTAGATCCGGAAAATCCTGATGATTTTGCTTCAAAAGAAAAAAATTCATCAGGACTTTCATATGAGGATTATGTCAGGTCAATAGATAGTTACGAAAAAGGATATTTCGATATAATTGTTGTTGATGGGCGAGCAAGAAATTCATGCATAAAAAGAGCCATTCCCCACATTAAAGCAGGAGGTTATCTGATAGTTGACAACAGCGACCGTAAATATTACCTGTCACCATTTCCCAACCTCAATAACCCTGCTGAGTGGGAAAAGAAAGAGTTCACCGGACCAGTATTTTTCCAACACGCTTTTGGAAAGACCACTATTTTTAAAAAACTGATCAATTCGCAAAGATAAAGTCCAGTTGCCTGCGTTCTAGATTTGCTTTTGCAACTTTGATTGTAACAGGTTGCCCGAGTCTGTATTCTCTTCTGGTACGACGCCCTACCAGCCTGTAATTCTTTTCATCCAGTTCATAGAAATCATCGTCCAGCTCCCTGATCGGAATCATTCCCTCACATTTATTTTCGTTGATCTCAACATATATCCCCCACTCCGTAACTCCTGATACTACTCCATCATAAACCTTACCGAGCTTGTCGGACATAAACTCTACCTGCTTATATTTTATTGAATCACGTTCAGCATTTGCTGCAACCTGTTCCATATCAGAACAATGTTTACTTTGAGCCTCAAGTGTATTCTGATCTGCACTCTTACCACCATTTAGGTATCTCTCAAGTAATCTATGAACAAGCATATCAGGATACCTTCGTATAGGAGAAGTGAAATGTGTGTAATAGTCAAATGCCAGACCATAATGTCCTACATTCTTTGTAGAGTAGATAGCCTTTGACATTGTTCGAATTGCAATAGTTTCCACAAGATTCTCTTCAGGGCGTCCCTGCACTTTATCAAGTACGGAGTTCAGACTTTTTGCAACTTCTGTTTTTGTTCCTGATGTTTTCATCTTATGACCAAAGCGTAGAATAAAAGCATTAAACGTATCCAGCTTCTCAGGGTCAGGAACATCATGTACCCTGTAAACAAATGCCTTGGCTTTTTTATCTTTAGGTACCTTGCCTATAACTTCTGCAACAGTTTTGTTTGCAAGAAGCATCAGCTCCTCAATCAGGTGATTTGCCTCTTTAGACTCCTTGAAGAATACTCCAAGAGGTTTACCCTTTTCATCAAGATTAAATTTAACCTCATATCTCTCGAAATTTATTGCCCCATTGGCAAATCTTCTATCACGCAACTGCTTTGCGAGATCATTAAGCTTGAGTATTTCTGTTGCAAAAGCACCTTTACCTGTTTCAATAACTGTTTGTGCTTCCTCATATGTAAGTCGGCTATCTGATTTTATTACAGTTCTTGCTATTCTTGACTTTTTAACCTCAGCCTTATCGTTCATATTGAATATGACAGAGAAACATAATTTCTCCTCATTTGGTCTGAGAGAACACAAACCGTTGCTTAACCTCTCTGGCAGCATTGGAATTGTACGATCAACAAGATAGACTGAGGTTGCTCTTTTCTCAGCTTCTACATCAACAAGATCGCCCGGTTTTACATAATGAGTTACATCAGCAATATGCACCCCAACCTCCCAGAGATTTGGAGCCAACTGCCTGAAGGAGATAGCATCATCAAAATCCTTTGCATCTTTAGGGTCGATAGTTATAGTAAACACATCCCTGAAGTCTTCTCTTCTGGATATCTCATTCCTATCAATTTTATCCGAAATTGTGTCAGCATATTTTTCAATATTTTCAGGATACTTATATGGAAGATCATATTGAGCTAAAATAGCATGCATCTCTGTATCATTCTGCCCAGGTACACCCAAAATATCTATGACCTTACCAACAGGATTATTAGCTTTCTCCGGCCATTCAACAATTTCTACTACCACCTTATCCCCATTCTTTGCACCTCTGAGCTCTTCTTTAGGGATAAATATATCGTTAGAGAGATACTTGCTATCCATTACAAGAAAAGCAAAATGTCTCTGCACCTCCAGAACACCTACAAATCTGCTCTGAGCACGTTCAAGAATCTCAATCACTGCACCTTCGGTATCGGCACGTTTTCTTTTTGCAAGAAGCTGTATACGAACCCGGTCACCATTCATCGCATGCTTGCTGTTTCGCTCAGGGATATATATAATATTACCATCGTCGTCCGGAACAAAGAAATTCTTTCCGTTGCTTCTCCTTTCAAACCGTCCATCAAGGATCAATCCTCTGTTATTTATTCTATACCTGCCTCTTGATGATTCAAGAATAATATCATCATCACGCAGTTTATCAAGCACCTTAATAAGTACTCTCCTACCATCCTCTCCTTTAACATTTAAAGCTGCAGCAATTTGCTTATAGTTAAATTGTTTATCTTTATTCTCTGTCAGGAAGTCAGTAATTAATACGGTTAAATCTTTTTTTCTCGGTTTTGATAAAGGTTCCTGCGAGGCTGCTTTTTTACTCATAATTCTTTTTGATTTAGATTCCAATTGATACTAAAACAATCCAAACACTGTTTTAGTTATGCAAAGTAATAAAAAATTCGCAATAACACTACTTTTAAATCATTAGGTAATTGCTATTTTTGCAATAGTTAAGATGAAACAGATGATCAAAAAAAAGGTACTTATAACCGGAGCCAGCGGTTTTATCGGAAGCACGGCAGTTGACAAAGCAATTGAACTGGGATATGATACCTGGGCAGGCATTAGAAGCAGCAGTAGTCGAAAGTATTTGACAGACAGTCGCATTCAGTTTGCCTTCCTTGATTGCTCAAATAAAAACAGTCTCAAGAATCAGTTAACAGATCTGGCTGAAAAGCATGGAAAGTTCGATTATATTATTCACATTGCAGGTTTAACAAAAGCTATCCGTAAATCAGATTTCGATAATGTCAACTACATACAGACACGCAATTTAGCAGAATCCCTGATAGAAATTGATGCTGTTCCGGAGGCCTTTGTATTGATGAGTTCTTTGAGTGTAATGGGTTCAGGAGATGAGTTTGGCTACACCCCTTTAAAAAACGATCATATACCAAACCCTACCACAGCATATGGAAAAAGTAAACTGAAAGCAGAAAACTTTCTAAAGGGACTCAAAGACTTTCCCTATCTGATTATCAGGCCAACAGGTGTATACGGACCTAGAGACAAAGACTATTATATTCTTATGAAGGCTGTTAAAAGCGGTCTGGATATTGGTGCTGGATTTAAAAAACAGATACTAACATTTATCTACAGTGAAGACTTGGTTGATGTGATCTTCAAACTATTGGAAAAAGGTATTGTCAGAAAAGAATATATTGTAGCTGATGGCGATATATATACTGATACAGAGTTTAATAAAATTGTGCAGGATGCTCTGAATAAGAAGTATGTTATACGATTTAAAATCCCTCTTTTTCTTGTAAAACCGGCTGCAGTGATAAGTGAAAAAGCAGCTTCACTTTTAGGAAAGGCATCCACTTTCAACAGTGACAAATATCGTATAATGAAGCAACGCAACTGGGCATGTGACATAACCCCTCTGAAAGAGGATATCAATTTCAAACCCAAATACAGGTTGAAACAGGGTGTTGAAAAAACCGTGCAATGGTATAAAGAGCAAGGTTGGCTCTAATTTTCTTCAATTTTATACATTAATAGTGTAAGTCGGCCAATTTTTGTATTTTTGCTACTCAAAAGTATTGAAACAAATGAAAATAGCACTTATAGGATATGGTAAGATGGGGCGTGAAATTGAGAAAATAGCCCTGCAAAGAGGACATGAGATAGTTTGTACAATAGATATAAATGAAGAGGATAAATTTCAAACCGATTCATTCAGGAGTGCTGATGTTGCAATTGAATTTACTTCACCAAAAAGTGCACTTAGCAACTATAGAAATGCATTTGCAGCAGATGTTCCGGTAGTTTCAGGAACAACAGGCTGGCTTGAGCATTTAGATGAGATAATAAAAGAGTGTGAGGTAAACGGAAAAACCTTTTTCTACGCTTCAAATTTTAGTCTCGGTGTAAACCTCTTTTTTGCGCTTAACAACTACCTGGCTAAGCTGATGAACAGGTTTACCGACTATGATGTAAGCATGGAAGAGACACATCATATACATAAACTGGATGCTCCCAGTGGGACTGCAATAACTCTTGCTGAAGACATTATTTCAAATATTGACAGGAAAAGCGGTTGGATATTAGATGATAACAACACAACTGACTCCACCGGCCACGACCTGAAAATCAAATCATTCCGCGAAGGTGAGGTGCCTGGTATTCACACCGTGATCTATGAATCAGAAGCAGATATCATTAAAATAACACATGATGCTAAAAGTCGCAAGGGATTTGCCCTTGGGGCAGTTCTTGCCGCTGAATTCACAAAAGGTAAGAAAGGTTTTCTTGGCATGAAAGACATGCTTGGTAATCTTTAATCATAAGACAAATAATATAGAATATGACTCTAAAAGAACGTTTTGGACAAGCCTCGGGCAGACAATGGCTATGGTTTGTAGTATGGACAATACTCACCATTTTATTCTCATTCTGGTCGCAATCACCATGGGTATTACTGTTCATACTGCTTTTTCTTGATATATATATTTCCAAATTCATTCCCTGGGGATTCTGGAAGAATTCAAAAAATGATCTTTTCCGTAAAACTATGGAATGGGTTGACGCAATTGTATTTGCATTAATAGCTGTATATTTTATCAATACATTCTTTTTCCAGAATTATCAAATACCGACATCCTCTCTTGAGAAGTCACTCTTGGTTGGGGACTTTCTGGCTGTAAGCAAACTGAGTTACGGTCCCCGTGCCCCAATTACACCTCTTTCATTTCCGCTTGCACAGCACACAATGCCTGTAACCGGCGGTAAGTCATACATCGAGAAGCCACAGTGGAAATACAACAGACTTAAAGGATTTGGTAAAGTTAAAAGAAATGACATAGTTGTATTCAATTTCCCCGTGGGAGATACAGTTGCATTGAATCAGCAGGGAATTGATTTCTACCTGTTATCAAAACTCCATCCAAATGGCAGTGAAGGTGTTCGTGCAGATAAACGTACTTATGGAGATATAGTCTATCGTCCTGTCGACAGAAGAGAAAACTATGTAAAAAGATGTATTGGGCTACCGGGTGAAACAATAGAATTAAAAAATGACTCTGTCTTCATCGATGGCAATTACATTCCAAACCCCAGACTGTCACAGCATAACTATATGATACATACAGATGGAACTATAATATCTTCTGATGTATTTAGTAAACTGGGAATAAATATTGCCGACTACAACACTCAAAACAGTTACGGACAGATTGTATCCCGTTCTCAAGACCTTGCTGATGTTGACAGCCTTAGTATGTCAATATTCAATCTGAAACCTCGAAATGGTAACAATGGCAGAGTCTATTTCGGTATACCACTAACAAACGATATGATAGAGGAGTTAGAGTCGAAGCCTTTTGTATGGGAAATAATAAAAGAGAGGGAACTGCCGGGAACAAGCTACTATTTCCCACTCGACTATAATACACAGTGGACAAGAGATAATTACGGTCCTCTCTGGATACCCAAAAAAGGTGAAACAATCACTTTCGACAGTAATTTGGATTATAAGGTTGCAACATACGAAAGATGTATAAAGAATTATGAGGGCAACGACTTTGCTTATCGTGATGGTAAGGTTTTCATCAATGGTGAGGAGTCAGACTCCTATACTTTTAAATATGACTACTATTTCATGATGGGTGACAACAGACATAATTCTGCCGACTCACGCTCATGGGGATTTGTACCAGAGGATCATATTGTAGGTCAGCCCCAGCTAATCTGGCTGTCTCTTGAAAAAGACAGAGCATGGTTTAAAGGTAAAATACGCTGGAACAGGCTGTTCCGCAGTGCTAAAGTTTCAGCATGACATCTTCGGATTCCTCTTCTGTAACCCTGTTATCGTCTCTCTATCTTGCGCCAATAGAGTATTACTATGCTCTTAACAGGTGCAACAAGGCTATTATTGAGATTAACGACAACTATCAGAAACAGTCATATCGCAACAGATGTATTATTGCAGGGGCAAATGGTCCACTTCCTCTTAGTATTCCAATAGAGAAGCCCAAGAGCACCAAATCATTGATGAAGGATATTCGAATTGCCGAGCATGGCAACTGGCGTCACCTCCATTGGAATGCCATTACTTCGGCTTACAACTCGACTCCTTTTTTTCAATATTATGAGGATGACTTTAGACCGTTTTATGAAAAAAAGATTACTTTTCTTCATGACTTTAACGAACAGCTGCGAACATTGATCTGCAGGCTGACAGGGATAGAGACAGAGATAACCTACACAGAAACCTATATAACTGAAATATCAGAAAGTTTAGTTGATCTGCGTGAGACTATTCACCCTAAACGCCCTTCTGAATTTATAACCAGGCCATATTACCAGGTCTTCTCAGACAAGCTTGGATTTCAGAACAATTTGAGCATATTAGATCTTCTTTTCAACATGGGAAATGAGTCCACATTCTATCTGTGACAATATTTTGATATTGAGAATTTATCTATTTTGCATATCTTTGCACATTCAACGACATCCATAATAATGAATCAAAAAGTAAGAGTAAGGTTTGCACCCAGTCCAACAGGACCGCTGCATATTGGTGGTGTTCGCACTGCATTATATAATTATCTTTATACAAAACAAAAAGGTGGTGATTTTATTCTTCGTATCGAGGATACCGACTCAGCAAGGTTTGTACCCGGTGCAGAAGAGTATATACAGGAGACTTTCGACTGGCTGGGACTGACTTTTGATGAGAGTCCTTCCAAAGGCGGCGAATATGGTCCATACAGACAATCTGAACGCAAAGAGATTTATAAGAAATATGTAAATCAGCTTCTTGACAAAGGTGCAGCGTATATTGCATTTGATACTCCGGAGGAGCTGGACTCAAAAAGATCTGAAATATCTAACTTCCAATATGATGCATCTACCAGAAATTTAATGAGAAATTCTCTGACACTTTCTGAAGAAGAAACAGATGCCCTTATATCAGCCGGAACACAGTATGTTGTAAGAATAAAGATTGAACCGGGAATAGATATAACCGTAAATGATATGATAAGAGGAAAAGTTGTTATAAACTCCTCTGTGCTTGATGATAAGGTGATTTATAAATCTGCAGATGAACTTCCTACCTATCACCTTGCTAATGTGGTTGATGATCACCTTATGAAAATCACTCATGTAATAAGGGGTGAAGAGTGGTTACCATCAGCACCTTTGCATGTTTGGCTCTATCAAAGCTTAGAATGGGAAGATACTATGCCCTCTTTTGCTCATCTGCCTCTGCTTCTAAAACCTGACGGCAAAGGAAAACTAAGCAAGAGAGATGGTGACAGATTAGGGTTCCCTGTATTCCCACTTGAGTGGAAAGATCCGCAGACTTCGGAAATCTCATCAGGTTATCGCGAAAAAGGTTATCTACATGAAGCAATCATAAACTTTCTTGCATTCCTTGGTTGGAACCCCGGTACAGAGCAGGAGATATTCTCACTTGAAGAGCTGGTTGAAGCATTTTCTTTTGAGAGATGCAGTAAGAGTGGTGCAAAATTTGATATTGAGAAGGCAAAGTGGTATAATCACCAATATATAGCAAGAATGCCGGATGAAGAGCTGGCCAAACTCTTTGTACCGTTACTGACTGAGAAAGGTATATCCTCTACAACGGAAAAAATATCAAAAGTGGTTTCACTTGTAAAGGACAGAGCAACCTTTGTCAGTGACCTGTGGGAACAATCCTCTTTCTTCTTCCTTGCTCCCGAAACATACGATGAAAAAACCGTTCGTAAACGCTGGAAAAAGGAAACACCCGAACATATGCAGCAGTTGATAGACCTCAACATGCAGATGGTAGACTTCAGTGCACATAATCAGGAAAAAGTCGTTATGGAGTGGATTAAAACCAATGAACTTCACACAGGTAATATTATGAATGCATACCGACTAGCTATCGTAGGTGAAGGAAAAGGTCCACATATGTTCGACATTACCGAATTAATTGGAAAAGAAGAGACAAACAAGAGACTCCTAACTGCTATAAAAAGAATAGAGATTCAGGAAAATGTATAACCTGGGAATTTACTTCATGTCGCTATTTATACGCCTTGTTTCTCCGTTCAAGAGGAAAGCAAGGCTGATGATAGATGGACATAAGAGTGTATTTAATCTGCTTGAGAAAGAGATTGACAAAAAAGCAAAATATATATGGTTTCATGTTGCTTCACTAGGCGAGTTCGAACAGGCCCGCCCTCTTATTGAAGAGATAAAAAACAGCAAACCGGAATATAAAATACTACTTACATTTTTCTCTCCTTCGGGATATGAAGTAAGGTATAACTACCCTCTTGCCGACATAGTAACATATCTCCCATTTGATACAAAAAAGAATGCCAGAAGGTTTCTTGAGCTTACAAATCCTCATATGGTAATCTTCATAAAATATGAGTTCTGGTACAACTATATTAATGAAATTTATCAAAGGAGAATCCCTGTATATCTGGTATCCGCTATTTTTCGAAAAAATCAATCCTTTTTCAAAAAATTGCGATCACCATACAGAAATATGCTCTCTTTATACACGCACTTTTTTGTACAGGATGATGAATCACACAAATTACTCCAAAAACATGGGATAAAAAATGTAACTGTAGCGGGCGATACAAGGATAGACAGGGTAATTGAGATTCAGAAACAGACAGTAAACCTGCCTATAGTAGAGAAATTTATTGATAAAGGCTCAATTATTTTTATAGCAGGAAGCTCATGGCCTGCTGATGAAGATATTTTTATAAATTACTTTAACAGTCACCCAAACCTAAAACTCATCATTGCACCACACGAAATAGATGAGTCACATCTTACTGAAATAGAAAAGAAGCTTAGTCGCCCCTCACAAAGATACTCCGGTTTAACTGACACTGATACAGTGAATGCCGATTGTATGATCATTGACTGCTTTGGCCTGCTTGCTTCAGTATACCGTTACGCAGATATAGGATACATAGGCGGAGGATTTGGTGATGGCATACACAATCTTCCTGAAGCTGCTGTTTATGGTATTCCTGTAATTTTCGGGCCCAATTTTATAAAATTCAGAGAAGCTCACGACCTGATCGCAACCGGAGGTGGATTTACAATAAAAAACAGAGATGAATTTAATAAATTGATGGAGTCGTTTATCAACGAGCCCGAATTGAGAGAAAAAGCCGGTAAAGAGGCTAAAAATTATATCTTTAGCAATTCAGGTGCAACAAATACTATTTTAAATCATATCTTTTGATATATTTGTTATTTTTATATTCTATACCGATCAATTATAATTAAGTTGTGGAATTGCATAAGATGTATAACTGCTTATAAACAGTTATTATAAGCAAAATAAATAATAAAACAATTTCATTATAAAGTTGTTCTATTAACAAATCAGGAGGTTAACATAGTGAATATGAACTCTACACCCCAGAAGACATCTAAAAAGAAAGTCAGAATAAAAACCAGAGTATTCGTACCATTGGTTTTTGTAATTGCTATACTCATAATAACATATATATTCCCTCGTCAGGGAAGCTTCAACTATACATTTACTGAGGGCAGGCCATGGCAGTATGGCTTACTGACTGCACCTTTCGATTTTCCGATATATAAACCAGCTGATCAGTTAAAGATTGAGCAAGACAGCATACTGCAATTTTACGAACCCTATTTTGTAATCAACGAGAGCGTAAAAGTTAATGCACTTGCCAATTTTGATGCTGACGTGAATTTAGACAAACGCCTTTCAGAGCTTCCTCCCGAATATAAAATATATATTCGCAAAAGACTGAACGAGATCTACGATAATGGAATTATGCGCTCTGAGGATTACGACCGTATTACAGCATCCAGAACTGGAGCCCTGAGATTAAAAAAAGGAAATGTAGCTGAGTCGAGGAGCGCCAGTACTTTTTTCACAATACGCTCTGCCTATGAGAGTGTGCTTAATGAAACACCCGAGGGTATTTATGACAACATACTGAAAGCGGCCAATATAAATGAATATATTCAGGAGAATATAATCTACGATGCAGAAACATCCGAAAAAGCCAGAGAGGAGTTTGTTCAGCAGGTTGACATCAGCAGAGGTATGGTACAGCAGGGACAGAGGATTATTGATCAGGGGGAAATTGTAGACTCACGTACATTTAATATTCTCTCTTCATTAAGGCAGGTTTCAGAAGAAAGAAGCGGAGGTGCCGCCAAGGGCACATGGAGAGTAATAGGTCAGTTTATTCTTGTACTTTTCATGTTTCTATCTTTCTATATGTATCTGCTCTACTTCAGACCATCTGAGTACAGAAACAGGAAACATGTTGTTTTTATGCTATTGCTGATATTTATATTTGTAGCACTAACAGCATTGACTGTACGATTTGATCTTTTCAGTGTATATATTATACCATATACAATATTAACTATACTTATACGCACATTCATTGATTCCCGAACTGCACTTTTTGCAAGTTTAGTTACTATCATACTTAGTGCATTGATGGTACCCTACTCTTTTGAATTTGTTGTTCTTGAGATATCGGCTACAATGGTTTCTATATTTATGCTGAAGGAGCTGTCTGAGCGTTCTCAGCTAATAAGAAGCTCATTCTTCATACTATTTACGTACAGTGCTGTATATGTAGGACTAATCATGTACAACGAGGGTAATGTTACCGATCTGGAATGGGTTATGTTTATCTATTTCCTGATTAATTTCATATTTATAATGTTCTCCTATTCGTTGGTTTACCTGGTAGAAAAATCCTTCGGTTTTATTTCAGGAGTAACTCTCGTGGAGCTCTCAAATATAAACAAACCACTACTCAAAGAGCTTTCAGAAAAAGCACCCGGAACTTTCCAGCACTCGTTGCAGGTTTCAAACCTTGGTATGGCTGCAGCTGCAAAACTGGGTGCCAATGCATCTTTAATCAGAACAGGAGCATTGTATCATGATATTGGAAAGATGGTCAATCCTGCTTTCTTCACAGAAAACCAGACACCAGGTATGAATCCGCATGCAGGATTACCATTTGAAGAAAGTGCACGTATTATCATTAATCATGTAAAAGATGGTGTGAAGATTGCACAGAAATATAATATGCCTCAGCAGATTATTGATTTTATCGAGACGCACCATGGTACCAGCATGCCAAAATATTTTTACATATCCTGGAAAAATGCAAACCCGGGCAAAGAGGTTAATGAAGCATCATTCCGCTATCCCGGTCCAAATCCATTTACAAAAGAAACAGCTATTATGATGATGGCTGATGCAGTTGAAGCCTCATCAAGAAGTCTGCCTGAATATACCGAAAAGACTTTACGCGAGCTGGTAGATAAAATTATAGACTCACAGGTAAATGAGGGATATCTCAAGTTAGCTCCTATCACTTTCAGAGATATTCAGACAGTTAAGAATGTGTTTGTTGACAAGTTAATGACTATCTATCACTCAAGGATTGCATACCCTGAGCTTAAAGTTCCTGAGAACTAATCAACTTACTCCCATTCTATTGTTGCAGGTGGTTTTGAAGAGATATCAAAAACTACTCTGTTAACCCCTTGCACCTTATTAATTATTTCATTGGATACTTTTGCAAGAAACTCGTAAGGCAGTCGTGACCAGTCGGCAGTCATAGCATCAGTAGAAGTAACCGAACGCAGAGCAATAGTATTCTCATAAGTGCGCTCGTCACCCATAACGCCTACTGACTGCACCGGCAGTAAAATAGCACCTGCCTGCCACACTTTATCGTATAACCCATATTCACGAAGTCCGGAGATAAAGATATCATCAGCCTCCTGAGCAATTCTAACCTTTTCTGGTGTAATTGCACCAAGTATTCTGATACCCAATCCAGGTCCCGGGAACGGGTGACGATGAATAAGTCCTGGTCGCATACCCAACTCCAAACCAATCTTACGTACCTCATCCTTAAACAGCAACTTAAGTGGTTCACAAAGTTTCAGATTCATCTTTTCCGGGAGACCACCAACGTTATGGTGACTTTTAATTGTAACCCCTGTTATTGAAAGAGATTCGATAATATCAGGATAAATTGTTCCCTGTGCAAGCCATTTTATATCTTTAAGCTTATGTGCTTCCCTTTCGAAAACATCAATAAACCCTTTCCCTATGATCTTCCTCTTCTCTTCCGGATCAGTAACACCTTCCAGCTCTTTATAGAAATGCTGTTTAGCATCAACACCAATAACGTTTAATCCAAGATGCTCATAATCATCAAGAACAGTCTCAAATTCATTTTTGCGTAAAAGCCCATGGTCAACAAAAACACAGGTAAGGTTTTTACCAATAGCTCTGTTCAATAATACTGCAGTGACAGAAGAGTCAACACCACCAGAAAGTGCAAGTATTACCTTATCGTCACCAAGCTCCTCTTTCAGCTCCCTTACAGTTGATTCAATAAAAGAAGCCGGAGTCCAGTCCCTCTTCATACCGCAAATATCAAGGAAATTACTTAGTAAAGCAGTTCCCTGTTCAGTATGATACACTTCAGGATGAAACTGCACACCCCATGTTTTTTCTCCGTTAATCTTGTAAGCTGCCCACTTTACATCTTCAGTTGATGCAGTAAGAGTGAAGTTTTCAGGAGCATTTACGATTGTATCACCGTGAGACATCCATACTTCACTGTTTTGTGATAGGTTCGCGAATAGAGGATCATTACTTTCGAAAATATTCAGGTGTGCACGACCATATTCACGACTATCGGGCTGAGAAACCTCACCTCCTGATTCACTAACCATTAACTGCGCTCCGTAGCAGATTCCCAGTACTGGATATTTGCCTCTGATATCTTTAAGATCTATCTTAAAAGCATCGTGATCATTAACTGAGAATGGACTGCCGGAAAGGATTACACCCTTTACGGTTTCATCTTCAAAAGGGAATTTATTATATGGTACAATCTCGCAATATGTACTTAAATCTCTCACTCTTCTTCCAATAAGCTGTGTAGTCTGTGATCCGAAATCAAGGATTATTATTTTCTCGTGCATAATTATAGTTTGGAGGTTTGAAAGTGCAAAGATACGAAAAGTATGAAACTGATTGATTTGAAATAAAAAGAATCTGCTTTATAAGATAATTAATTGCCCTTAAAGCAGTCTCACATTGCATTATAATTCTTCATATCATTATATTACAAGTTCCTTTTGTAAAAGAAGATCATAAGAGGGAAGTAAGAGCAATATAAGAGCAATAAAAGAATTAACCCACTCTGTGATACTCTAACATATGAAATGCAGAATCATTATAAACAGTAATTTTATTATTGCTTAGAGTTTTTTCTTATCTTTGAATTCATATAATGAGCAACATGAAATTGAAATATACAGTTTTTACAATCTTATTGGTCATTTTGTTCCAATCACTGCATTCTCAAACAATTGATGATGCCAAAAGCTGGTATCTCGATGGCCGTTATGCAGATGCACTGCCTCTGTTAAGATCCGAGTATAATGAAAATCCAAAGGACGCTCCACTAAATCAGTGGCTGGGTGTCAGTCTGTATAAAACCGGTCGCCTTGTTGAAGCTGAACAATACCTTAAATATGCATCAGAAAAAAAGATACCCGAAGCATATCTGGCACTTGGTGAATTGTATTCAAAATTGTATCGCTTTGATGAAGCAGAAAAGGAGTTCGACAAATATCAGCGTGCAAACCGCAGAAATAACGAAGCGCTTAAAAAACTTGAGCAGGCTCGTGAAGATGCCGACAGGCTTAAGAGGTATGTAAGCCGCACTGAAGATGTACAGATAATTGACAGTATAGTTGTTCCCAAGGCTGAGTTTTTATCTGCTTACAATCTAAGCAGCTCATCGGGATCTTTGCTGATGGCCGACGATTTCTTCGAAGGACAGCAAAATGGAGGAAAGACACTCTACATGAATGAGAGAAAGGAAAAGATTTACTACTCAAAAGGAGGAAATGGATCTAATTCCAATCTTTATACAATGGAGAAACTACTTGATTCATTTGGCAATGAAAAGTCGTTGCC
The DNA here is from genome assembly GCF_028696275.1 of Lascolabacillus sp. NCBI lineage: Bacteria > Pseudomonadati > Bacteroidota > Bacteroidia > Bacteroidales > Porphyromonadaceae > Lascolabacillus > Lascolabacillus sp. Next base: position 13,285 of record NZ_JAQVHI010000004.1, on the reverse strand, counting down.
GGAGTCGATTAATGATTCAGGCAATCAGGATTATCCTTTTGTGATGAGTGATGGACTTACGATTTATTTTGCTTCTACAGGTCATAACTCTTATGGTGGTTATGATATCTATGCTACAAGATATAATCTCAACACAGACACATACCTGACGCCTAATCAGCTCAATATGCCTTTTAACTCTCCTTTCAATGATTACCTGCTGGTAATTGATGAAGAGAAGGGTGTGGGATGGTTTGCTTCGGACAGATATCAGTCAGAAGACTCTGTATGTATATATACCTATATTCCAAATGAGAGGGTTACTCTTTTGGAAAACGATGATATCTCTTATATGGCAAAACGTGCAATAATTTCATCAATAGCCGACAGCTGGAGAGAAGGAATAGATTACAGCTCTGTAATTGCACTGGCAAAAGAGGTTTCTGTATCAGATGAGGGAGTGAAGGGGGACTTTGAATTTGTAATTAATGACAGGATTACATATTATACTCTCTCTGATTTTAAAAGCAGTAATGCCCGATCTATATTTTCCCAGGCACTTGGATTAAGTAAACAGCTTGAAGAATTAAAAGCTGATTTGAGCAGTAAACGCGATCAGTTTGCCAACAGCAGCTCTACAGATAGTAACCTGAGAGCAGCAATATTAAATCTTGAAAAGCAGGCTGATGATCTCTATAAAGAGATAGAGAGACTAAAAATTCAGGCAAGGAACGATGAAATACGTAATAATTTTAACTAAATAAACCTGACATGACACTTCACATCATTGTTGTTATCTCTGTGATTGTACTGGGGATACTTTTCATGCTAATTGAAATATTCCTTCTGCCTGGCATAAGTATTGCCGGAATTGCAGGTGTTATTTTTATTATAGGAGGCATATTTTACTCTTATATGTTTATAGGAAGTACTGCCGGTAATATTTCACTTGCCAGTTCTGCTATTGCTCTTGGAGCTTCTTTTGCATGGCTGTTAAAATCCAAATCACTTCGTAGGATATCTCTGGAAACCAATATTGAAGATACTGTTGACAACAGTAACCTGCTTAAAATTTCGGTAGGAGACACCGGTGCTGCAATTTCCAGATTAAATCCAATCGGAAAGGTTTTGGTTAACGATGTTGAGATTGAAGGAAAATCTTTCGACGGTGAGTATATCGAAGAAGATACAGAAATAGAGGTTGTAAAAGTAGAGACTTACAACGTTCTGGTAAAAAGGAAACAATAATATTCACTCCAAAATTTATATCATTATGGAATTTTCTATACCAATAATCATTACCATAGCGGTAATTATCATCTTTTTGATGATATTCTTTCACTATGTGCCTTTCTTCCTATGGATAAACGCACTTTCTGCAGGAGTACGCATATCTCTTGTACAATTGTTCCTGATGCGTCTTCGCCGGGTTCCGCCTCATACGATAGTATATGCGATGATTGAGGCTCATAAGGCAGGATTAAAAAGTGTCACTCGTGACAATTTAGAAGCTCACTACCTTGCCGGGGGGCATGTCGAGAAAGTTGTGCATGCATTAGTTTCAGCATCCAAGGCAAATATCGATCTTACATTTCAGATGGCCACAGCCATAGACCTTGCAGGGCGTGATGTACTAGAAGCGGTAAGGATGTCTGTAAATCCAAAAGTTATTGATACACCTCCAGTATCGGCTGTTGCTATTGACGGTATTCAGCTGATAGCCAAAGCACGTGTTACTGTTCGCGCCAATATTAAACAGCTTGTTGGTGGTGCTGGTGAGGAGACTATTCTTGCCCGTGTTGGTGAAGGTATCGTTTCATCAATCGGTTCAGCAGTTTCACATAAATCGGTATTAGAGAACCCCGACTCAATATCCAAGCTGGTTCTGAAGAAAGGTCTCGATGCCGGTACAGCTTTTGAAATTCTTTCAATTGATATTGCTGATATTGATATAGGCAAAAATATAGGTGCTGTTCTGCAAATGGATCAGGCCCAGGCTGACAAAAATATTGCACAGGCACGTGCTGAAGAACGTCGTGCAATGGCAATAGCTCTTGAACAGGAGATGAAAGCAAAAGCACAGGAGGCACGTGCAAAAGTTATTGAAGCAGAAGCAGAGGTTCCTATTGCAATGGCTGAGGCATTCCGAAATGGTAATCTTGGCATTATGGATTATTACCGGATGGAAAACATTCAGGCAGATACAGAGATGAGGGATTCTATTGCGAAGCCTCAAAGTGGAAGTGGAAATAAAAAATAATAGAGATATGAGAATAATACCTGAATCGGAGTTAATTATAAACTCCGATGGAAGTGCTTTTCACCTGCACATTACACCAGATCAGCTATCTGACAAGATCGTAATGATGGGAGACCCTGATCGTGTTACTATGACAGCATCATTTTTTGACACGATTGAATGCGACGTGCAGAGTCGCGAATTTCACACTGTTACCGGTACTTATAAAGGAAAGCGTATTACTGCTCTTTCACATGGTATTGGAACAGATAACATTGATATAGTGGTTACCGAACTGGATGCTCTTGCAAATATTGATTTCAAGACAAGAACAGTTAAGGATGAGTTCAAACAACTTACCATGGTTCGTATTGGAACTTCCGGAGGCATGCAGCCACATTGCCCGGTAGGCTCTTACGTTGTTTCAGAAAAATCAATCGGGTTTGATGGGTTAATTCACTTCTATGATAACTCTAAAAATATAAGGGAACAGGAGTTTGAAGAGGCTTTCCAGAAACATGTAAAATGGTCGCCTTTCCATTGCCTCCCCTATGTTGTGAGTGCTGATGAAGAGCTGGTTGACAGAATAGGATTTGATATGATCCGCGGTGTTACAATCTCTGCCACAGGGTTTTATGGCCCTCAGGGAAGATATGTAAGGCTGCCATTAGCAGATCCTGATTTAAATTCAAAAATTGAATCATTCCGTTTTAATGATTACTCAATAACCAACTATGAGATGGAAAGTTCGGCAATAGCAGGACTCTCCAAACTAATGGGTCATAAAGCTATGACTGTTTGCACAATTATCGCTAATCGTGTAGCTCTGGACTCTAATACTGACTATAAAGGTTCAATGGAGGATCTTATACGTACGGTCTTGGATAGGATTTAAATTACAATAAAAAATAGTACCGATAAAAATTTATAAAATCGAAGTATGAAAAAATTTTTAACACTGTTGCTTTTAGTTACCTCAATGGTCACTTTAGCACAACAAAACCCCACTCTGCCTGTAGATCCAAACGTACGTACAGGTAAGCTGGAAAACGGATTGACCTATTATGTCCGTCACAACGGACAGCCTGAGAACAGAGCAGACTTCTATATTGCTCAGAAAGTAGGATCTATGCAGGAGGAAGATAATCAGGCAGGATTAGCTCATTTTCTTGAGCATATGGCATTTAACGGAACTGAAAACTTTCCCGGCAAATCGATGCTTAACTACCTGCAGGACAATGGAATCAAATTTGGCACCAATATCAATGCATACACCTCATTTGATGAGACGGTCTACTTTTTAACTGACATACCAACCACAAACAGGAATCTTATGGATTCTGCATTACTGGTATTGCATGACTGGGCAAATGCCATCGCACTTGAGGAGGAAGAGCTGGAAAGTGAGCGTGGTGTAATTCGTGAAGAGTGGCGTACACGTGGCGGTGCGCAGCAGCGTTTATGGGATCAGCTGCTTCCTGAAATGTTCCCGGGCAGTAAGTATGCTAAAAGAATGCCTATAGGCAGTATTGATGTTATTAATAATTTTAAGCCTGAAGAGATCAGAGCTTACTATCACAAATGGTACAGACCAGACCTTCAGGGTATAATTGTTGTAGGTGACTTCGATGTTGATGAGATGGAAAAGAAGATAATTGATCTGTTCTCACCTATAAAACTTGATGAAGAGGTTGCTGAAAGAGAATATTATCCTGTTCCTGATAATAAGGAACCAATTTTTGCACTGGCTACAGACAATGAGGCTCGCAATACAAGTATCATGATGTTCTATAAGCATGATCCGATGCCGGATGAACTAAAAAATACCCAGGCAGGATATCTTACTCAGTACATTATGAATGCTGCTGCATCTATGATGAATCAGCGTTTCTCTGAGATCTTACAAAAACCGGATGCACCATTTACTTCTGCTTATGCATATGATGGAGATTTCTTTGTAGCAAAAACAAAAGATGCATGGACTGTTGTTGCTGGCAGCTCGGAAGACAAGATAAAAGAGGCATTAGCTGCAATGATTCGTGAAACAGAAAGAGCAAGGCAGCATGGATTTACAGCTGCTGAGTATGACATTGCAAGAACTAACATACTTAAAAGCGTTGAGGATTCTTACAATAACAGGGACAAACAAAGAAATTCAAGATACTCGGAAGAATATGTAATGGCTTTTGTTGACGGAGAACCAATACCTGGTATTGAGTTTGAATACCAGTTTTTACAGGCAGTAGCTCCAAATATTCCTGTTGAAGCTATCAACATGACAATAAAGCAGCTTATTAGTGATGATAATATTGTAGTTGCAATTACAGGACCAAAGAAAGAGGGACTAGTATATCCAACCAAGGAGGAACTTAACAGTGTATTGACTTCAGTTAAGGCTGAGACAATAGAAGCATATGTTGGAGATGTTATTGATGAACCTCTTGTATCAAATATTCCTGAGCCAGGCAAAATAGTCTCAACTGAAAAAGATGAAGAGCTGGGTGCAACTGTTTGGACACTGGAAAATGGTATAAAGGTTATCCTGAAAAATACAGATTTCAAGAACGACGAAATACTGCTAACTGGAACCAGTGCTGGTGGATATTCTCACTTTGCCGAAAAAGATCCTGTAAATAGTAAAGTACTGAGTGCCGTTTCAACACTTGGAGGCGTGGGCAATTTTAGTGCTACCGACTTGCCAAAAGTTCTTGCCGGTAAAACAGCTTCTGCACGTCCATCTGTTAGTCTAACCACTCAGGATTTCAACGGATCTTCTTCTATTAAGGATTTTGAGACTATGATCCAGTTGGTATATCTATATTTTACCAGTCCACGCAAAGATCAGGATGCATATCAGTCATACATCCAGCGCATGGAAACACAGCTGAGAAATCAGGAAGCGGAACCAATGGTTGCATTCAGTGACTCAATTAACGCTGCTATATATGGTAATAACCCACTTGTACAAAGAATTAAGACAGAGGATCTTCAGAAACTGGACTATGATCGTATGATGGAAATGTACAAACAGTTGTTCAGTAATCCGGGTAGTTTTACATTTACACTTGTTGGAAATATTAATGAGGATGAGGTAAGACCTGTTATTGAACGTTATCTGGCCTCATTACCTGCCAAATCAGAAAAAGCTGATTTTGTTAAAGTACCTATGAATTTCGTAGAGGGTAATTCTGAGAATATTTTCCGTCGTGAAATGCTTAACCCGAAAGCTTCTGTTTTTAATAGTATTACAGGTAACTTAAAAAGAGACATGCAGAATCAGATCCTGATGAGTATGTTTGATCAGATCCTGGATATTGTATATACTGAGAAAATCAGAGAAGAAGAGGGTGGCACATATGGTGTTTATTCTGGAGGCTCTATATCAAGATATCCTGAAGGCCAATCAATGCTCCAAATCACATTTGACACAGACCCTGATACTGATAGAATGAGACATCTGAATAAGATAGTTCTGGATGAACTGGAGAATATTGCAACAAACGGTCCACGTGAATCAGATTTCTCAAAGGTTAAAGAGTATATGAACAAGAGTTACAACGAAAACCTGAAGGAAAACAGATACTGGCTGAATATTCTAGACAACAAATATTTCTACGGAGAAGATATGCATACCAAGTATCTGGATACACTTAACAGTATTACCAGAACTGATATTCAGAACTTTGTAGCTAATTTCCTTAAACAGGGGAATGTAAAGACAATAGTAATGCTGCCTAACTCAGATCTGTAATTCTGAGTATAGTAACATAAAACAAAAAACCGGGATGTAATCAATTGATTGCACTCCGGTTTTTTATTCTAACAATAATAAAGAATAGATATCTTTAATTTTCTGTGGAAGCAGGTTTATGTTTATATTTAAATAGAATACCAAATAGTATTGTTACAACAAGAGCATATAATGCAAAGATTAACCATACACTTTGCCAGTTGCCTATCATCAATGATTTTGTTTGTCCGTTTACCACTACATCCTGCCATGAAGTAAACTGATTTACCACCCACTGAGCACCCAATGTTCCTATTGTGGCACCTATACCATTTGTCATAAGCATAAACATACCTTGAGCACTTGCACGAATATTGTGAGGTGTCTCCTTATCTACAAATAGTGAACCTGATACATTAAAGAAGTCAAATGCCACACCATATACCAGCATAGATAGAATCAGCAGCCACAATCCACTACCAGGGTTTCCTAAGCCAAACAGACCAAAGCGAAGCACCCAGGCAAACATAGCAATAAGGATAACTTTCTTTATTCCGAATCTGCTTAGAAAGAAGGGTATCAGCAGAATGCATATTGCTTCAGATATTTGTGACAGTGAAATAAGAATATTTGAGTGCTGAACACCAAATGTATCGGAATAGATCGGGTTAGCCTCAAAACTGGCTATAAAAGGATTTGCAAACCCATTTGTAATCTGAAGTGAGACTCCAAGCAGCATCGAGAAAATAAAGAAGAGTGCCATTCTTCTCTGTTTAAACAGCTTGAAAGCATCCAGTCCCAGTCGCTGAGCCAATGTTTTATCCTGAGTATCGGTAGTAACAGGACAGTTAGGAAGAGTGAAGGCGTAGAGACCTAAAACGATTCCTAGTACTGCACTTACAATAAATTGCATCGATGATGTCTGATACCCTAATATATCCACTAACCACATACTGCAGATAAAACCTACAGTCCCGAATACTCTTATTGGTGGAAATGCTTTTACAGTATCAAAACCGGCTCTTTCCAGGATAGTATAGGCAACTGAATTGGATAAAGCTAAGGTTGGCATATAAAATGCCACACTAAGTGTGTAGAGAGTAAAGAAGTAGCCAAATTCCACACCGGTTCCGCTGTTTAAACCATAAAGACCTGCAGAAATCATGAAGATAGCAGCCAGGATATGACAAATACCCAGTAATTTCTGAGCAGGAACCCACCTGTCGGCAATTATACCAATAAGTGCAGGCATAAATATAGATACTATCCCCTGAACCGAATAAAATATTCCAATGTGAGACCCCATTCCCGCCGGGCCCAGATAACGAGACATAGAAGTCAGATACGCTCCCCAGACAGCAAACTGGAGAAAATTCATTACAATTAGTCGTGTTTTCAGTGACATACAATAAATTTAATGATTAAAGAAATAGCTAACCCCTGTTTAGCCAGGGTGCAGGGTTTATTTTAGTTGTTTTTTGCCATAATTGGAAATGCATTCTTGATACACCGGTATCAGGATCTGTAAAAATTCGTCCTAATGATTGTCCGGCTTTCACTTTATCACCTTGTTTCACATAAAGATCATATATGTTAGCATAAAAAGTATAATAATCACCATGACGCACAATCACACATGTGTTTGAACCTGGGAAAGAGAACACCTTTGATACCTCTCCATCAAAAACAGCTCTAATATCAGCACCTCTCTCAGCCTGAATGTCAACACCATTACTATTTGTTGTGACATTCCATTCACTATGACGTTTTGTGCCAAAATTACCTACAATTGTAGATGCTCCGGTAACCGGCATAGGTAGTTTACCCTTATTTGCAGCGAAATCTTTTGAAAGGTTGAAAGTCTCAGCTGACACTCTGCTTGCATTGGGATCGATTCGAGGAGAGGTGCCTGTTCCGGGAGATGCAGTTTCAGTTTTGGCAGATGACTCAGAACTTTTAGGAGTTTTTGTATCTGCTGCAGGCTTGGCTGCCTGTTTTTTTGCTTCTGCTAATCGCCTTGCCTCCTCTTCACGCTCCTGACGGGCTACTTCTTCAGCTATCAATTTCTCAATTTGAGAGTTCAACTGATCAGCTTGTCGCTGTTTTTGCTGAAGTGCTTGTCTCAACTCTCTCTCCTTTCCTCTGGCTTGAGTAATTTCTGACTGTCTAATTTTCTCCTCACTCTCCAGTTTCTTACTCTCTTCCTGCAATGCAAGCAGCGATTTCTCCTTTTCTGCTTTTGCTTTTATCAATGCATCCTTTTTTTGTGCAATCTGAGCATTTTGTTTCTTAATCTCTTCTGCTTGTGATCTTTGCCATTTGGAGTATTCTCTTAGATATTGTAATCTTCTTAATGATTCCCCAATTGACTTACCTGAAAGTACAAAAAGTAGTTTATTTTGTTTGTGCTTATGATTAAGCATTCCTTTTATAGCAGTGGCATAATCCTCCTGTTTCTTTTTCAGTTCTCTGTTTAGTCTCTCTATTTCAGATTCGAGACGTTGTTCTTCCTTTTGTAAAGCCTCTATCTCACTTCTTTGTACATTTATCAGCTCTCTGCGAGATGCAATCTGTTTATTTATAAGATTAATACGATCCAGTATGGTTGTAGTTTGCTTCTTAACATCCAGATATAGTTTATTGGTGTTTTTAATTTCCTCCTGGATAGCCTTCTGCTGTCTTTGAAGGTTTTCTATCTGTTGTGTCTGAGAAAACAGTAATAGTGTAAACGAATAAAATAGTGAAATTAGTAGTAACTTTTTCATTATTCCGACGCTATGATTTTAAGAATTTCATCCAAAGAGGTTTTGCTGTAACTTTCAGGTACCTGAGATGTAATTTGAACCGGTACATTTGTCACAATCTCAGAAAAAAGAAATTCAGCATCAATCTTCCTTGATTTAGAGGTAATAACTGCATTCATCTTGTGTGGAAATGAATTATTCCCCAATATAGCAAAATTATCGTATGCCCACTGCAGAGATTGCTGTTTTTTATATTGCATTAGATGTGTAAATGTTATTCTGTCATTCCCATTTACTGTAAAGGAATATTCAATATCAGATTCAGGATCTTTAGAGGTTAAATAATAGTTTAGATCTGAAGTTTGAGTTATGTTAAACTTACGATAATCTGAATCCTCAACACTGCTTTTACCTGAAACAAATGGTGAGTTGGTAAGTATTGACTGCAATGTATAGAAATCAAAGCCTACTGGATATTTTTCTTTTAATGAGATGAGAGACTCTTTAACATAACGTTTGTTCATCCTGTCAAGGATAAGAATATTATTGGGATCGATATACAAACGCACTACCTCAACACCGAATAATGGTTGAACTGATATCAGTATTGCACTATCTTTAATCATCCTGAGATTAGCCCTGGAGCTTACAGATCTTGTGCCACTGGTTAAGCTCATATTCAATCTTGAAGAAAAGGTGTTGAAGTCGAATGTATTAGTATTTATATCACTAAATAACTGGTTATTCTCTTTATCCTCAACCGGCTTAGTTGAATATATAATTCTCTGTTTTGGCTTACAGGCTGTTACAGCAATCATTACCAGAAAAGAGAAAATAATTATATTTTTATAATTGACCCATATCATTGTTCTACAAATTAAAAAAGAAATTTACAATTTTCCTCTTCTTATTTTTCTTTTTAGTGTTTTTGAATCACCTCCAAGTTCTCTTGCTTTTTTCCATTGAACTACAGCCTTTTCTTGTTCACCGTTCATAAACAAGACATCGCCGTAATGCTCATAAACTTCGGCAGATGGCTCATCGCTATATTCAATAGCTTTTTCGATATATATCTTCGCCATTATGTATGAGCCCTGTTCAAATAATATCCAGCCATATGTATCAAGATAAGTTGGATTGAGTGGTTCTAACTTGACAGTAATACCGCTCATCTGCTCTGCCTTATCGAGATCTCTCTTTTCCAGAGACAAATAATAACTGTAATTGTTTAATACCGGAAGATTCTGTGGATTCAGTTTTAAGGCTTTTTCATAACTGTCAAAAGCAACCTGTTTATTTTTCAGGAAGTAGTTAAGATCTCCTATCTGTCCATAAAAGTCGGACTCAAGCACAGGGTTATTAAAGTTGGCACTATCTAAACCTGTCTCAAATACTCTTAACGCTTCTTTGTAATTTCCTTGTTGAAAGTTTACAGCACCCAGATAGTAATAGAACTGAGGTTCACCCGGCAGATATTTTAAAGCTTTTGTTGTCACCTCTTTTACTTTATCGAAATCCTCCTCTGGTAGTGCTGCACGTATAACCTGCTCATATCCTGCAGGGTTTTCAGGGTTTTGATTTATAAAGATCTCGAATTGCTCAATTGCACTTTTTTTATCACCCTGCAGATATAAAACATTCCCATAAATCAAGTTTATCTGAGTATTATTGGGATGTTGTTCAAAAAGGGATTCAAATAGAGGATTTGCCTCTTTTATATCCTGTTTGTTCTGTTGTAGTATGCTTAAATATCTTGTTAGAAGCTGGATTTTTGTATCCGCCTCCATAGATGAACTTGTTATAGCCTTTTGTATCTCAGATTGTGCAGCATCTCTGTCGTTTGTCTTTTCATAATAATTTACGAAGGATAATATCAAAGCCGGGTAATCAGGATCTATTAATTTTGCCTGATCATAATAATTCAAAGCATTGTCTACCTGGTTATCATCCATGTACAGATCTCCCATCAATATAAGATATCTTATATCATCAGGATTTTTGTTTATTATCTGCTCTATCTCCTGAAAAGCCTTTTCCTTGTTATCCAGCATTGAATAAAGGCGAAATTTGTTTAGTGCCAGAGACTCTGAAACACCTACACTTTTCTCCAGTTCATCCAACTGACTTATTGCTTTTTCGAGTTCTCCATTATCTGCATATGCATTGGCCATTTCGAAAAGAAGTTCAGGTTTATCAGGATACAGTTTAATAAGACCTTCATAGATATCTACAACCTCCTGTTTAAGTCCAAGTTCCTTGCTCAGACCGGCAAGCATCATGTTATAATAGTAGTTTGTCTTATCATAACTTACTGCTTTTTTATAGAATTCGAGGGCTTTATCTTTCTCTTGAAGTACATTGTAAAATGTGCCTAACTCAATTAAAACATTTGCGTTGGTAGAATCTAGAGAATAACAGTGATGAAAAAGGTCTATTGCCTCATCATACTTACCCTGAGCTTTTGAATTCAATGCTTCGTAGAAATAATAATCAAACTTTCTCTTATCATCATTGAATGGTAAATCATCATTACTTTGCTGAGCAAGGGAATCAAGAGAAAATAGCAGTGCCCCTATGAAGTTTATTGAGAAGAAGAGATATAATTTAATTTGAGAATTTATATAAGTCATACTTAGTTATTTATTTTTTCCCCGTATGTCCAAAACCTCCGTCACCTCTCTCGGTCTCATCAAGCTCATCAACTTCAACCCACTCAACTCGTTCATGTTTGGCAACTATCATTTGGCATATCCTCTCGCCATCGTTTATTGTAAAATCCTCATTTGAAAGATTAGCCAAAATGACTTTAATCTCTCCTCGGTAATCTGCATCTATTGTGCCCGGGGCATTTACAATGCTTATACCATGCTTAATTGCAAGTCCACTTCGTGGCCGTATCTGTGCTTCATATCCATTTGGCAGCTGAATATAAATACCTGTTGGTATAAGTGATCTTTCTAAAGGTTTCAATACAACAGGATTTTCCAGGTTTGCTCTCAAATCCATACCGGCAGAGTGAATTGTTGCATAATCGGGTAAAGAGTGTCGAGACCTGTTTACTATTTTAATTTCCATTTTGTTATTTCTATTGTTCATGTATTATTGCGTGACTACTGTTATGCACGTTTTAAAAGTGAAGTCGATATATTATTAACCTGCGAATTTATAAAATTCTGAGGAATTAGCTTGCAAATTGATAAACTTTAAGCCATTGCTATTCAAAAGAAATGATAAATAATATATCTTTGTACCTATGAGTAGACATGATGATCTTTTGGCTAGATTACGCCAAACGCTGGACGAACAGGGAATTGATTCGTTTCATATATTAGAGGATCTTGTGCCTATTGAGGAACAGATGGAGTATTTCCGCTACTTTGATAAGCTGCGGAGAGAAAATAATACATTTAACAGAGATGAAGAGGTCTCTATTCTTTTCTCTCCAGACGAGAGTATAGAACGTAAAAAAAAGAGTCTTACACTTCTTGCATCGATTCCTGATGTTGGTGCATACCGTTCAATTGAAACATATCACAGCAGTCCGTTAGACCCTGACTTATCTCACTGGTCATCCATGGCTTTAGTCAGCAGCAGAATTATTTTAAGTTCGGATCTATCCGGACAACAGCAAGTTTACATCTCATCGGGACTTGGAGGACAGGATAAGCGACTACGATTCTTCTCTCTTTTCACCACCCACAACAGAGAAAATTTAACTGACTTGCAGAAAGAGATCGTTGAAAGAGAGTTCACTTTTCAATTAAAAAAGGCAGAAGTTGAGATCGAAAAATTAGAGATTAAGGAAAATTACTTTACCATTCTTATACTTTTTCCATTTGACAAAGATGTGAAATCAATTCTTAATTCTGCAGTAGAAGAATGTAATCAATATGGAGATTTTCTTGATACAAAGTTTCTTTTCACTAATGTTAAAATATTGAGTGAGACAGAAATAGACGGTTTGTTGAAGAAAAAATAATGTATTAATATAATTATAATGATAGTTGCTTATAAAAAATTTATTTCAACTATTCAGTTTGTTCTTTTATTGTCATTTTCTCCCCTGTATACTCAGAATATACCATTTACTCCACCAGTATATAACTATACAACTAACAACTACAGGGCAGGGAACCAGAATTGGTCAGTAGCGCAAGACAAACAAGGTGTTGTTTATTTTGGGAACAATAATGGTTTGTTAAGTTTTGATGGTACAAACTGGTTTCTCCATTCACTACCTAATAACCTTTCTGTTAAATCAATATTTATAGATAGCGTCAAATCACCTGAAAGAATTTATGTAGGCTCATTTGAAGAATTTGGGTATTTCGAAAAAGATGAAACAGAAACTCTGATTTATCACTCATTAAAAGAGAAAGTAAAAGACTATAACTTTCATAATGATGAGATTTGGTCTATCCACCTTTTAGATAACTCTGTATATTTCCAGTCTTTCTCTAAAATATTTGTATACAATGGTAATGATATTGAAGTATTAGATCCATATCCCGCTGTATTATATTTCTTTCCAATCGATAATATTACATATGCTCAGTTAATTAATTCAGGACTTGCTGTATTTAATGGAAACAA